>JAURNA010000148.1 GCA_030830385.1 Crocinitomicaceae bacterium
GTTGCGATTGGCAATCGATTTCGGGGGGTGTATACAAGATCGGCTACGATGGAGACGACTTTTGCTTCGACAATGAGAAGGGATGCCATAAAGTGTATGTGGATGATTTCGAAATCGCTGATTTTCTCGTAACCAATGGAGAATATCTTGAGTTCATCGAAGCGGGAGGATACGAACATTTCGGATACTGGCTTGATGAAGGATGGAGTTGGGTTCAGGAAAACAAAATTGGCCATCCGCTCTATTGGACGAACGAATCGGGAGAATGGAAAGTCTTTACGCTTGCCGGACTCAAACCCCTTGATAAGAACGGGATTCTTACCCATGTTTCCTTCTACGAAGCACAGGCGTTTGCTACCTGGAAAGGCATGCGTTTACCAACAGAATTCGAATGGGAAATCGCCGCTACACAGTTCAACTGGGGCAAACGCTGGGAATGGACGTATTCATCGTATCATCCGTATCCCGGATTTAAAATCGCGAAAGGAGCAGTTGGTGAGTACAACGGAAAATTCATGGTCAATCAAATGGTCCTGCGGGGAGCATCAGTAGCAACCTCACCAGGTCACAGCAGAATCACGTATCGAAACTTTTTTCACCCCCAGTATCGCTGGCAATTTACAGGAATACGCTTGGTAAAATGACAGATTTGAAACAATTCGGCGAGGACGTTAGAGAAGGCCTCAGTCAATCACCGAAAACACTTCCCTCTAAATACTTTTACGATCAGCGTGGCGACGAGCTTTTCGTTGAAATCATGCACATGCCGGAATATTATTTAACCCGATCTGAGTACGAGATATTCCGCAATCATTCTGCGGATTTGATCGAGGCGTTAAACCCCGACCGTCAGCTTGGCTTTGATCTCATCGAATTGGGCGCTGGTGACGGTTCGAAAACCATTGAATTGCTGCGCGAATTACTCCGCCAGAAATATGATTTCGATTACATTCCTATCGACATTTCGACAAATACACTGAACGTTCTTTCGAAACGAATGAAGGACGAATTGCCAGATTTGAACCTGAATGCAAAAGAGGGCGATTACTTCCGTATTTTGGAAGATTTGCGCAACGGAAATCGTCCAAAGGTTCTGCTGTTTCTGGGGTCTAACATTGGAAACATGACCGATGACCGAGCTGCGGGCTTCTTAAAGCGGGTTTCAGATGTGTTACATACGGGGGATACCCTGCTGTTGGGAGTGGATTTGATCAAATCGAGAAATATTGTGTTCCCGGCATACAACGATCCAGCTGGCTTAACCCGCGCATTTAACTTGAATTTACTGAGTCGAATCAACCGGGAACTGGGCGGGAATTTCGACTTGGATTCATTTGAGCATCGCTCTGAATACACAGAAGAAGAAGGAATTGCAAAGAGTTTTTTAATGAGCACCTGCAATCAGGCCGTTACGATTTCCAGCATCGCCAAAACCTTCCACTTTGGCGAAGGTGAGCGGATTCATACCGAAATATCGAGGAAATACAACGATGAGGTTTTGAATCGAATTCTCAAAGATACCGCGTTGAAGGTGAAGGGCAAACTCACTGATCAGGAAGGGTATTTCGCGGATTACATTCTGGAAAGGGTCTGAGTTTAATGAGCGGTAGAAATTTGAAATGAATAGATATGAACATAGTAAACCTCCTGTCCATTGTTTGTGTGCTGGTGTCAGCAGAAGCACGATCACAGGAAACAATGAAACCCGCGGATTCTGCAAATCGCACTCGATTGACTGACTTCAGTGAGCCACATCTTTATACCTGTTACATGGAGATGTACCGTGGATTCAGTAAGAACCCGAAAATGGGGACGGGTTTTTTGATTCACCCCAGAGTTATTCTCACAGCAGGTCATAACGTTGCTTACTATCCCACAGGAAGGGTAAAGCAGGTTGATGCTTTTTTTGGTTCCATCGATGATTCCACCTACAGAGCTAAAGAGACCCTGCGTCTCAGGAGAAGAAAGAACAAGTTTTTCAAATTTTCGTATTGCATGGTGAGTACGTTGAGCAGAGACTTTGCGATTGTAATTCTGCCCGACTCATCTGTTTACAAACAATTGGGAGGGCACTACAAGCTCGATGTGTTAACCTCTGAACGGCTGAAAGAGAGAACAGATTCCATTTCCCTTACCGGTTCTCCAATGGACATGTCTCCACATGAAATCTGGACCGAGACGAAAAGCGGGTTTGGAGTGTATGACGAAAAGTGCATTAAAGCTTGTTTGTACACACGTCCAAGAAACAGCGGATCACCCGTTTGGTATCATTACAATAATGCGTTGTACGTAGCAGGCGTTCACTCAAGAGGGAATACTGTCACATGTTGTGGAACCCACTTGTTAATGAACCAAAAAGTTGTGGATAAGATTGAAAAATGGTGCAGCCGTGCCGGGATAAGTTTGTGAAAGAATGAGTCGTCTTAACGACGAACAGGAATCCGCTCAATCAGCACAGCGTTGTAGTAGTTCGGGTCAGCACTTACGTCTTTCGAAACCCAATCGGGA
>JAURNA010000021.1 GCA_030830385.1 Crocinitomicaceae bacterium
CGGAAATACATGGATTGGTCAGTGCGGAAACTATACGGTTGAGGGAACAAGTGCAAACGGAAGTGTTCAGCCGGACGGTGAACCTGTCTATGAAGGGTTCCGGACTTCATGGGTACTCGAAGAGATTAGCCTGAGTGATTACCTGGGGCAAGTCATTCGTGTTCGATTCATCCTCGAAGCCGATGGAGGTATTCGTGAGGATGGATTCTACTTCGATGACTTTCAGGTGAGTTTCAATCAGTCAACCAATGCAGGAATTGATGAATTAAGTGTGCAGGCAAAAGCAATTCCAAACCCGGCAAATGATCAGGCATACATCAGTCTTCCTATTGTCATCAACGACGGTAGCTTGAAGGTATATGATCAGTCTGGACACATGATGCAGAGTATCGAAGTAACGGAACAAACGAACAAGATTACCCTAGATACACAATCGTTACCGCAAGGAGTTTACCACGTCTTTATCAACGATGGATTGAACGATTGGAAACCTGTAAAGTTGGTGGTGGTTCACTAAGATATGCCAACCCGTTACAAACGATCATTTTCCCAGTTCTCAACCGTGCATTGTCTCGCTCTTCCCGTATTTTTCCATCAGGGAAGCTTCAAAATCAAGGAACTCCTGCCAGCGTTGCTCCACGTTGATCCCATTCCCATACTTGCGGGCAAAAGTCAGAAAGGTTGTGTAATGTCGCGCTTCGCTTTCCATCAGGCTGCGGTAAAATACCCGTAATTCTTCATCGTTGATTTCTTCGGAAAGAATGCGAAATCGCTCGCAGCTTCGTGCTTCAATCATTGCGGCAAACATCATGCGATTCACCAATTGATTTTCACGAGACCCTCCTGCATTTCGTTGCTTCATATATTGGGCCAGATCATTCACGTAAGGATCTTTTCGCTCAAAGCCGAGACGCATTCCCCGCTTCAGAATTTCATCATGTACAAGGCCAAAATGCTCCATTTCTTCCATGGCTATTTCCGTCATGGCTTTCACGAGATCTTCGTATTCAGGATACTTCACAATGACCGATATGGCATTGCTTGCAGCCTTTTGCTCACAATAAGCATGATCCGTCAAGATTTCACCAATGTTCTTCTCTACGATGTTCACCCATCTTGGATCCGTTGGAAGTTTCAATCCGAGCATAAAATACGTTTTACGCAAAGTTAAACCAGATGGATGGTTTCGCTGCGATATATTCGATATTTTAGCTGTAAATCGATGGTTTATGAAGAAGTGGAAGGTAACTCTTGCGTGTGTTTTTGCCAGCTTGATGAGCTTGGGTCAGCAGGATCAGTCACCGAAATTAGTAGTGGGAATTGTTGTGGATCAAATGTGTTACGAATACCTCTACCGTTATTACGACAAGTATTGCGAAGGTGGGTTCAAGCGCTTCATGAACAACGGAACAAACTGTCGAAATACCAATTACAACTATGTCCCCACGTACACAGGTCCCGGTCACGCATCGATTTACACAGGAACCACTCCCTCCGATCATGGAATTGTAGCGAACGAATGGTACAGTCGTCATGAGAACAAGGAAGTCAACTGTGTGGAGGATACTGCGGTGAACACTATCGGATCAGAATCGGCTTATGGAAAATACTCCCCCCAACGCCTGAAGTCAAATACAATTACGGATCAACTGAAATTGACCTATCCAAAAGCGAAAGTTGTGTCCATGTCGATCAAGAACAGAGGCGCGATCCTTCCGGGTGGACACTTGAGTGATGGGTCATATTGGTTTGATTTCGAAACGGGACAGTTGATTTCCTCCACGTTTTTTGCCACTGAATTACCCAATTGGGTTCAGAAATTCAACAAACGAAAGTATCCCGAGAAATGCCTGAAAGAGGAGACGTGGAATACATTACTTCCGATTGAGGAATACCACGAGAGTCTTGGCGATGACCGCAAATACGAACGATTGTTGGTCGGCAAAGAAACACCAACATTCCCATACAACCTAAAGGCAATGACAAATGACTCGTTGCATTATGGGCTTTTCACGAGCACGCCATTTGCGAATACCTATCTCACAGATTTTGCACTCAAGGCGATTGAAAATGAGGATTTAGGTACAGACGGGCAAACGGATATGTTGTGTATTAGTTATTCGACCCCCGATATTATCGGACATTCTTTCGGCCCCTATTCGATAGAAATTGAAGACACGTATCTGCGCCTTGATTTGGAGGTGAAACGCTTATTGCAAACCCTGGATAGCAACATAGGGAAAGGCGAATACATTGTATTCATCACAGCTGATCACGCGGTGGTGCCCGTTCCACAATTTCTAACCGACAAAGGCCTTCCGGGCGGATATGTCTTTATGGATTCCATCATAAGTACCATCGATTCTCTGTGCGAATTACGATTCGGAGCCCGATTGCTTGAGCATTGCGATAACCTGAACATGTACCTGAACAACGACCGGATTGATTCACTCGGTTTGCAGAAAAATGACGTTGTTGCGTTTTTCGGGCAGCATTTGATTCCGTGGAAGGGAATCAAGCGGGTTTTCACGACCAACGAATTGTACGAAGCGGGCAAAGACCACGGTTGGAAAGACATGATTCGCCGAGGAATCCATCATCGTGAAAGTGGAGACATTGTAGTGATGCTGGAGCCAGGATACCTTCCAAAATTAACAGATTCAGAAGAAGCGCGCAAAGGAACCAGTCATGGTTCGGCATATGGGTACGATACGCACGTACCGTTGCTTTGGTACGGAAAAGGAATTGAGAAGCAGGAGGTATTCCGGAATATTAACATTACCGATATCAGTGCTACACTCATCCACATGTTGTACCTGCAACGCCCGAACGCAATGAGCGGTCAACCTATTGTTGAACTTCTGCCTCACGGACGGTAATTCGAAGCAATTCACCTGAGTTTGCAAGGGTTCGAATTCTGCCTGAAACTTTCAGTCCGGGACACCAGATAATCCCTTCATCGTCGTGAACAACCTGAACATTTCGCTTGGCATTTCCCGTGATTCCGGCATCTCGAATGATCGCTGAAATTAAGGTAGTTCCATTCAAGCCAATCGGGGCAATCCTGTCTCCAACTCGCCACGGTCGGATTTTTAATTCGCCTCGAACGACACTTCTGTCCAAATAGAGTGTATGGAGATCATAGGAATGCGGAACGTGCGGAGCGGTTTCGATCTGAAGTTCAAATTCAGTCTCTTCACGGAGAATAAATTCGATTCCCTCGTGGGTTTTCTGCAAAGAAGAAAAGTCGGGATGATCAATGAGAAAATGCTTGCCTTTTGAACTTTCGATGAATGCACGGAATGCATCAAGGCGTCGAATGGGAATCTCCAATTGACGGAGCAACTCTACACGTTCGAATTCATTCAGATTTTCGAGTTGTTCAGTAGAAATAAACTGGTTTTCCATTGCCTGTGAAACGAGAAGCGAAATTGTTTGCTCAAGCCGAAGTTGCTCCGCACGAAATGCCTTACTCAAGACCAATACGCTCTCATCCAATTCGGAGATGTGATTCCTCAGCCAGGGCAACACGACCAATCGTATCAAGTTTCGTCGATACGTAAAAGAAGCATTGCTGCTGTCTTCCCGCCAGGAAATCCCATATGAATTTGCCGCCTTTTCCAGATCGTTCCGTGGTATGTTTAGAAAGGGTCTGTGGATTCCTCTTCTCTCGGGATGCATACCGGATAAACCCGCAATTCCTGACCTTCTGGCAAGATGCAGGAAGAAGGTTTCTACCTGATCATCCCTGTGATGTCCGAGGACCAGGACATTCGCTGAAGATATTAGGATTTCCCTGAACCAATTATGACGGAAATCCCTTGCCTTTTCCTGAAGATTACCGCCCGATTCCAGTTCTTTTTTGAGGTCAACGGTTCGAACGACTACCTCCAGATCGAGTTCCTCGCCGATGTTACGGACAAATGCTTCATCACCGTCTGATTCGCTTCCGCGTAACCCGTAATTCACGTGGATAATGGTCACTTTCGGGTGATATCGACTCACCAGATAGGTCAACAGTGTGGAATCCATGCCACCGCTGCAAGCAACGTGGAGGTGTTTGTCCTTGTGGAGTGTGCAGAAGTGTTCAATATGTGCTTCAAGATTCTCCATGCATTCCGTCAAGAATTCTTCGAATTTTCGTTTGGCATTCTTCGTATTCCAATGCAGGATCTGATAACACCGTGATGGCACTGCCCACGGAGCAGGAAGAAATGCGTTTTGCACGGTTGTGAAGAATCGATCGGATCATGACGTTGAGCTCAAAATCGCCGTTGGGTTCCACAAAACCGACAGTGCCGGAATATAGACCACGTTTAAACGATTCCTGGGATTCGATCAATTCCATTGCACTAATTTTCGGGGCTCCGGTCATTGACCCCATCGGGAAAGTGGCACGCAGAATTTCCGAAAAGGAGGTTGATGAAGGAATGTCACATACTACTCTGGAAATCAGTTGGTGCACGGTCTCGAATGTATAAATCCCGAAAAGTTCTTCCACCTTAACCGAAGCCGGTGATGCAATCCGAGACAGATCGTTTCGAACCAAATCCACGATCATGATATTTTCGGATCGTTCCTTTGGATCGTTGTACAATTCTTCTTTTAGTGCTTCATCTTCCTTGACAGTAGCTCCACGGCGACGTGTTCCTTTGATGGGTTCTGAGATCAAACGCTGTCCTTTTCTCGAAAGAAATCGCTCAGGACTACCCGAGAAAATGCAGAAGTTGTCAAAGTTCATGTAGCAGGAGAACGGAGCTTTGGTAATCGCGTTTAACTTATGGTAATACGATTGCGGATTCTCAATTGTGACGTTTTCAGCAAGGTATTCATGACAGAAATTAACTTCGTAAACCGTTCCGTGTTGAATGGCCTTCTTGAGCTCCTTCACGCGTCTGATATACTCCTCTCGGGAAATTGTCGGTTCGAAGAAGTGTGGAAATGCTTGAGAAGATTGCTCTTTCGAACGAAAAAAATCTTCCACGTCGTACTGTAAATTGGGAGAATAATCGCCACGAACCTCGGTAATCATCTCACCTTCGAGTAATACAACTGTAGATGGAACCCATGCAACGACTTCAGGAATCCCCACATGATCCGAATTGTTTGATGTTAGGTTCTCAATCTTGTTTTTAAGGTCGTAGCTAATTGCAAGAACGATATCTTTTCCTTGATGATTCGAAAGGAATTGATCAAGCTCCGATAGAGAATCCCTCTCACTACCCATCACCAATTGATGAGTCATTCCAAGTGCCAAACGCGAGGTTCCATCATTCGAATTAAAGTATGCAAGTTCCTGATGCATACCCAAATTTAGTCACGATTCGACAGAGAACGCCGAAAACACCCACAGAAAATATTCATCCGTAGGGCTAAAATGCTCATTACTTGAGCCGTTTGACTCAAATGGCACAAGATCGGAAAATATCAACATTTTGTTAAATATGTGGACCAATGTGTCTGAAAGTGTGCCGAAAAGGGTAAAATGATCGATAAGTAGAAGATGTTATAATGCACGCATAATATATGCATGCATAGCAACTATCCTTGGTTTTAGGCGTCGTTTTTATGGTGCTGTCAACTCTTCATATATGCAAAATCTCGTTCTTTCCTTATCTCATTTGCCAATTCTGATCTTTTTCTTGATTTCAGTAAATTCTCAGGCGCAATTCTGCGACAGCAACGTTCCAAGCTTCAATGTTGATCTTTCCGGAAGTTCTGTTATGAACTGGACGAGCCCGGCAGTAGTTCGTGAGGGTAATTGTTGCGGGACTTCCTCACCGGACATTTGCGTTGAGTTTGTCATTACGCTTCATCCGGATGCCATTGCGGTGAACTTTGAAATCACATCAGGTGCAATTCCTACAGGATCACTGTTCTATCAAATTGGATGTGGTCCCGTGATCCCGATCGGAAGCCCAATCTGTTTAACAGGATCAGGTCCGCATACCCTCACATTCTGCAAGCCCGGGAACAACCCAAACACATTCAGCATTCAATCGTTCGGAAGGCCCATCATTGGTCCCGACATATCATTGAATGCAGCTTGTGACGGTTTCATTTATGCTCAATATTACAATGAACCATCTATCTCCTGGACGAGTATCGCTCCCGGACCTGTAGGAACGTACGATACATGGCTATCATGCACAACGGGCTGTGACACAACATACTTGCAAGCACCCCCCATGGGCGCCCCTGCTTATATTGATTATTTTGTCTGTGGAGATGACGCTGCCGGCTGTAACATAGATCCAATCTGCGACACGATTCGTGTTAATTTTACCAACCCCATTACGGTAACAACTTCAGCGGATACAGCGATTTGTGTGGAATCACCCCCGGTAATAATTAGCGCAATGGCCTCTGGCGGAAGCGGTGTCTATTCA
>JAURNA010000149.1 GCA_030830385.1 Crocinitomicaceae bacterium
AACTCTGCATATTTAGCAGGGTGAAGTGGAAGGAATGCGGCTCCGAAACATGCTGAGAATGTTGTTTGCGGCTCTGTGATTCCCATTTCTGTTCCGGCTACTTTCGCTGTGTAACCCGACATGAAGTGGTACATTGTCTGCTCAGTTGTTAACTTTGAGATCGGAGGCAGTACTCCAAACGCATCACACGTCAAGAAGAAAATATTCTTTGGTGAAGTTCCCACTGAAGGAACGCGTGCATTGTCAATATGATCAATTGGGTACGAAACACGTGTGTTCTGCGTAATGCGTCCGTCTGTATAATCAGGAATGGAAGAACCTTCCTGAAAACCGATGTTTTCGAGAATTGCTCCAAATTTGATGGCATCGTAAATCTGAGGTTCTTTTTCACGAGTCAGATCAATTGTTTTTGCATAGCATCCTCCTTCAAAGTTGAATATGGTATCATTCGACCAACCGTGCTCATCGTCTCCAATCAGATCGCGATTCGGATCCGAGGAAAGTGTTGTTTTTCCTGTTCCGGAAAGTCCGAAAAAAATCGCAGTGTCGCCATCTTCTCCGATGTTGGCAGAGCAGTGCATGGAAAGGACATTTTTCTCATGCGGCAATATGAAGTTCAGAACAGAGAAAATTCCTTTTTTGATTTCGCCGGTGTATCCGGTACCGCCGATGATGATCATTTTCTTTGTAAAGTTGATCACCGCGAAGTTGTGTTGACGCGTTCCATCAATTTCAGGATCGGCTTTGAAACCAGGGGCACATACGATGTGCCATTCCGGGCTAAAGTTTTCAATTTCCTCACCCGTTGGGCGCAAGAACATGTTGTATGCAAATTGATTCGACCACGGGAGTTCCGTTACAACCCGAAGGTTCAAGCGAAAATCGTCATCGGCACATGCGTAAGCATCACGAACATACACGTCACGTCCATTCAAATAGGCCTTCATACGGTTGTACAAAGCGTCGAATTTCTCAGGAGTAAATTTAATGTTGATGTCTCCCCACCAAACCGAGTCTTCCGTTTTCGAATCGCATACCACAAATCGGTCTTTGGGAGATCGGCCTGTGAATTCACCCGTTTCGATTGCGATTGCGCCCGTGTTCGTGAGTACGCCCAATCCATTTATAATGGATTCTTCAACGAGTTCAGCAGGGGAAAGGTTCCAGAATTGGTTGCCTAGTTCCGACAACCCGATTGAATCGTTTAAATTGGCATTGTTTCCTCGTTTACCAAATACGTTCATACAGTTCAATTTTCAAGCTTACAGCTTTGATTAGACCAACAAAATTAAAGCATTATTATACAGATTGAAAAGATTGACTGTCGATTTTCCCACAATTCTGTGGAAATCTTGTTAACATTTCACAGAAATCTCTTTGTTTACGGGGTGTGTAGGCTATGCTAAATCGCGAAGTGCTTCGATGGCAGAACGAATGTTTTTGCGAATATCGGATATGGAAGCCTCCATCATGTAACAAGGTGCAGTCACAATTTTGTTTTTCGTATCCACATTGATTTCACGAACTGATTTCATGGTGGTAACGGCTCCCGTTTGCTCAAGTCCGGCCGAGAATCCATCGATGTCGTAGGGGGAAGGTTCAGCGTTTGTTCCGAGTGTCATGTTCGCCACATAGTCCGATCCTTCCAGGGTTTTTGCCAAAACGACCGGGCTCACACAAAGAGCTGCAATCGGTTTGCCGACATTCATAAGATTTACCAGTAATAATTTTACTTCGGGAAGAATTTCTCCCTCGGGTCCACTGAATGCCCATTTCGTAAAGTTCTTTGCTGATCCAAATCCTCCGGGAATCACAAGTGCGTCAATGTCCACAGGATCAACTTCTCGTATGTTCGAGATTTCTCCTCGTGCTATACGCGCTGCTTCAACAAGCATGTTGCGCGACTCATTCATTTCCTCTCCGTTTGCATGATTGATAACGTGGTGCTGAGGCGCGTCAACACCTATGCAAACTGCCTTTGCTCCAATTTCGTCGATGGCCAGAAGTGTAAGAACTGCTTCGTGAATTTCTGCACCGTCGTATACGCCGCAGCCTGAAAGAAGAACGCCAATTTTCATCCGATATTGATTTTTTGTTGATCAGGGGTAAACATACGAAATAGGATGCTTATATCCGTCGAGGATCAGCATGATCTCCTCACCGGATTTTTTTTCATACGCCAAATCGCTGATGTCGAATTCAGCTGATCCCGAAATCCATTCTCTGCAGGAATCACCACTGGCGCGGTGAATGAGTTTTATGGAACGTTTCGGAGGGAATGTCTTCATGACCAGAAAGCTTCCGCGCAGGTCGAAAAAGTGTTTTTCACAGCCTCCCGAATACGACATCTTTATGGTTAGTGTATGACCTCTGACGTATGCGGTGTCGATGGTTACGGGGTCACCTTTTACGGTAATATCGCCCAATTCGGCCATTGCCGGACCATCGTTGCCGGGTTTAGCAGACGATTCTGTGTTCCTGGTTTGCGCGCATCCGAAAAGTATGAAAAGTACGGAGAGAGAAAGGAAGACTTTCATATTTTGGTTTTTTACATTCAACTTAATCTATCAAAGATAATACCAGGCGGGTAAAATCGGAAAATTCCTACGTACCTTTATGCCTATGAAAACCAAAACGCTTCGAAAGAATAAGGTAAATGTGGTAACGCTGGGATGCTCCAAAAACATTTTTGATTCCGAGGTTATGATGGCTCAGTTGAAAGCGAATCAATTTGAAGTTGAACACGAGTCTGCGAGCGATGATGCTGAGATTGTTATCATCAACACCTGCGGATTTATCGACAACGCGAAGGAGGAGTCCATCAATACAATTGTACAATACGCGGATGCAAAGTCGCAAGGCCTGGTAGATAAGGTGTATGTGACCGGATGTTTGTCGGAGCGCTATAAGCCCGATTTGGAAAAGGAGATTGCCGACGTGGATCATTTCTTTGGTACACGTGATTTGCCTTTGCTTTTGAATACGCTTGGCGCGGATTTCAAACACGAGTTGGTGGGTGAGCGCATGCTAACCACCCCGAGGCATTTCGCATACTTGAAAATATCAGAGGGTTGCGACCGCCCGTGTTCCTTTTGTGCCATTCCGCTGATGCG
>JAURNA010000150.1 GCA_030830385.1 Crocinitomicaceae bacterium
CGCCAAAACAGCACTTCGCCAGAAAAAATTATTTCTATCCCGACCTTCCAAAGGGATACCAGATCACGCAGGACACCACTCCGATTTGCACCAAAGGACACATCATCATCAAGGATGAAAACAACGAGGAAAAGTCCATTGGTATTACACGAATTCACATGGAGGAGGACGCAGGAAAAAGCATGCACGACATGGATATCTACGATACACTCGTGGATTTGAACCGTGCAGGTGTTCCGCTCTTAGAAATCGTTTCCGAACCGGATCTCCGCTCATCGCAAGAGGCTTACAACTACCTTTCAGAGGTTCGAAAGCTGGTTCGCTACCTGGATATTTGCGACGGAAACATGGAGGAGGGATCCCTGCGTTGTGACGCCAACATTTCCGTTCGCCTGAAAGGCACCGAGACGTTCGGCACAAAGGTTGAGGTGAAGAATATGAACTCCATCCGAAACGTCCAACGTGCGATTGAATTCGAAATCAGACGGCAAATTGAAGTGGTTGAAAACGGTGGAAAAGTAGATCAGGAAACCCGCTCCTTCGACGCGCCGAATAACCGCACGATCGCTATGCGTAGCAAGGAAGCGGCAAACGACTATCGTTATTTCCCGGAGCCAGACTTACCTCCGATTACCGTCGGAAAGGAATGGATAGAGGAAGTGAAAAAGTCCATGCCTCCCTTACCCAGAGAACTGTTTTACAAATACATTCGCGAATTCGGATTGTCGGATTACGACGCTTACAACCTTACCGACTCGAAAGAAATCGCGTTGTACTACGAGTCGGTTGTGGAACATACACCAAATTACAAGGGCGCTGCCAATTGGGTGATGGGAGGTGTGAAATCCTTCCTCAATCAGCAAGGCCTAGAGATTACGGACTTTCCCGTTTCACCTGATCAAATCGCCGAACTGATCCAGTTGATCGACAATGGCAAGCTATCTTCTTCCGCTGCGTCTCAAAACGTATTTCCTGAGATGTTGAAGAATGGAAATGAATCACCCCAGTCAATTGCAGAACGATTGAACCTCATTCAGGATTCCAATGAAGATTCGATTTTGGGTATGATTGAAGCGGTTCTGAAGCAACATCCAGACGAAGTAGAACGTTATAAGAGTGGAGAGAAACAGTTGCTTGGGTTCCTAATGGGTCAGGTAATGCGCCATTCAAAAGGAAAAGCGGACCCAAAGGCCGCCAATGAGTTGCTACGTAAAACATTAGGTCAAAACGGATGAAAACCTGGTATTTAATCTTGTTGAATGTACTCATTCTGGCTTCCTGTGGGGACTCCAAAGAAGAAACAGATGAGTCTGAATCGGTAGTGGAAGATTTCGTTGTTTCGGGTACACTGAACGGTGGCGAAGGCCAAACGATTTTCATCGATGAAATTTCAGGTGATTCCCCTCGCCTGGTTGCAGAGTCAGTAGTTTCTTCAGACGGAACATTTGATCTCAAGGGCACTATTGAAACATTGGGTTTGTATCAGTTTCGGGTGGGAACTACGGGCAAAATCATTCCTCTGACACTGCTCCCCGGAGATGAAATCAAGGTGGAATCTACTCTTGAACAACTCGACCAATCCGCAAAGATTTCGGGTAGTGAATGGACAAAGACCCTGACGGAATACTTACCCATTTTTGCTGAATTTCACCAAGGTCAGCAGGACTTACAACAAAATCCGTTGAAAGACGAGGAGGCCATGATGGCAGCATTTATTGACCTGAGGAAAAAAGTTGACCATTTTGCGCTCAACCATATGGATCATCATCCTGCAGATCCGTTCAATGCGGTTTTGATCTCGTTTGCAACTCCATCCATGGGGTTTGATTACTGGAATCCCGAGGGATTGGAGATATTGAGAAACGTTACCGAATCATTCATTGAAAAATATCCGGGTTCAGCTGTAACCGCCTCTGTTTCGAACCAAACGTATGAGATCGAACGTGAATGGACCAACTATAAGCGCAATCATTCCGGAACCACGTCAGCACCTGAAATTTCACTTCCGGATACAGACGGAAATTTGATGCGTTTATCCGATCTGAGAGGAAAATACGTCCTGATTGATTTTTGGGCATCCTGGTGCGGTCCGTGCAGGCGAGAGAACCCAAACGTTGTTCGGTTGTACAACACATACAAAGACAAGGGATTTACGATTTTGTCGGTTTCGCTGGACAAGGACAAGCAGAAGTGGCTGGAGGCAATTGAGAAGGACGGATTGATATGGCCAAATCACGTAAGTGACCTCATGGAGTGGAGATCGCCTATGGTTCAGCTCTATGGAATTCAAGGCATTCCGCACACAGTACTCGTGAATCCCGAAGGATACATTATCGGAGTTGGACTTCGCGGTCCGGCTTTGGAACGAAAATTGAAACAACTCATCAAATGAAAAAATTATTCATACCCATCACAGTTTCATTTGTGATCTTCGGCTTTTCGGCCGGAGCGCAAAATCCGATCAAAGCGAAAGTTTCCGGAACAATCTTCGGATCAGGTGAAGATTCCATTTTTTTAGCACAGAATTTCGGCACGCACTATGTCGATTATCACGCAACTACTTTTGGAGACGACGGATCGTTCGCCATGGAGCTGGAATTGCCCAACCCGGATTACTACGTATTACGCTTCGGTGATCAGTATGTAAACATCATCATTCGCGAAAATTCGGACATTCAGGTGTACGGAGATGGAAAAAGATTGGATGAGTTCACCAATTTCATCAACTCTCAGGAAAGCCAGGATATGCACATTTTTACGGGTATGGCTGAAGAATGGCGCATTAAACGCGACTCTGCCCTTGTTCAAATGGAGCAAAATCCCGAGAAGAAAGATGAAATTAACCACAGAATGAGTTCGGAATTCAATCGTTTTCGTTCGGAACACAAAGCGTTTATCAAACAACATCCAAATTCAGCCGCACTCTACCCTACTTTGTCTCAAATCGATATCAAAGAGGAATTTGAGACGTACGAATCTGTTGTGAACCAACTCGCGGTTTCCTTCTCAAAATCGCCTACAATTCAAACTTTGCTAAAGCAGCTCGCTTCAGAACGTGAGAAAATCGAAGCCAACAATCCACTTGCAATAGGGAAAGAAGCTCCGGATTTTGAAGAGACCAAGCCCGATGGAAGTTCAATGAAGCTTTCAGACTTGCGCGGAAGTGTTGTATTGCTTGACTTCTGGGCTTCCTGGTGTGGCCCTTGCCGCAGGGAAAACCCGATGGTGGTGAAACTGTATGAAAAGTACCGTTCCGAAGGATTTACCGTAATGAGTGTTTCGCTGGACAAAAACAAGCAAAGCTGGCTCGATGCGATTGAAAAAGACCGTTTGTCCTGGCCAAACCATGTAAGCGACCTTGCTTCCTGGTCGAGTAAAGCCGCAAAACTCTATGGTGTGAGTGGCATTCCGTTCACCGTTTTGATTGACCGCGAAGGAAAGATCATTCAAACGAAATTACGAGGCCTTGCCCTCGAGAATAAATTGGTGAATATATTTGGGCACTAAATGGCATCAACCGGAAAGGTCTATTTCGCGTCCGATTTTCATCTGGGAGCTCCCGATCATTCAACAAGTCTTGAACGCGAAAAGCGAATTGTAGAGTGGCTGGAGCACATCCGTCAAGATGCGGATGAGATTTTCCTCGTAGGTGATATCTTCGATTTTTGGTTTGAGTACAAACGCACAATTCCCCGCGGTTTTGTTCGTTTGCAGGGAAAAATTGCCGAACTCACCGATTCCGGAATTCCCGTACACGTATTTACCGGCAATCACGATATGTGGATATTCGATTACCTCCCGGACGAATTAGGCATCACGCTGCACCGGGAACCCATCGTTCGTGAATTCTACGGCAACAAATGCTACATTGGTCATGGCGATGGCCTGGGACCCGGCGATCGCGGTTACAAAATACTCAAACGCATCTTCCGCAATCGGTTTTGTCAATGGTGCTTTGCTCGTTTGCATCCAAACGTTGGAATCTGGCTCGCTGAGAAATCGTCAAAAACCAGTAGATCGTATACCGGGAAATCTGACGAAGTTTTTCACGGAGAGGAAAAAGAGTGGCTCGTGATTTATTCCAAGGAACAGCTGGAGAAAGAACACTACGATTTTTTCATATTCGGACACCGTCATCTTCCACTCGAAATCGAAGTCGGAAAAAACAGCACTTACTTCAATCTGGGTGAGTGGATCAATTACAGCACCTACCTGGAATTGAACGAGTCCGGAGCCATTCTGAAAGAGTGGGAATCAAGTCAGAAATAGGCGTTTGTAACGGTTCCGATTTTTTTACATGTGCATACCACCGGGACCCCCCATTCCCTTCATCTGCTTCATCATTTGGCGCATGTTGTTCGGGTTGGACATCATCTTCATCATTTTTTTCGTGTCGCCAAATTGCTTCATGAGCTTGTTGACTTCCTGCATGCTCATTCCGCTTCCTTTTGCAATTCGGTTCTTCCGTGCTCCATTGATAATGTGAGGATTCGCACGCTCTTTTGGAGTCATTGAGTAAATGATCGCTTCGATGTGTTTGAAGGCGTCATCCTTGATCTCAACATCCTTCATCGCCTTCCCCATTCCCGGTATCATCCCCATGAGGTCCTTCACATTACCCATTTTCTTTACCTGCTGAAGCTGACCCAAAAAGTCGTTGAAATCAAACTGGTTCTTTTGAATTTTCTTCTGAAGCTTACGCGCTTCTTCTTCGTCAAACTGCTCCTGGGCCCGCTCAACGAGCGAAACAACGTCTCCCATCCCGAGGATTCTGTCGGCCATACGTGCAGGATAGAAAACATCAAGAGCGTCCATCTTCTCCCCTGTACCAACAAACTTAATGGGTTTGTCTACCACAGATTTAATCGACAGTGCGGCTCCGCCTCTTGTATCACCGTCCAATTTTGTCAGTACAACTCCATCGAAATTGACGCGTTCATCAAAGGATTTGGCAGTATTCACGGCATCCTGACCTGTCATGGAATCTACTACAAATAGTGTCTCCGTAGGCTTGATCGCGTTTTTAACGTCGGCGATCTCGGTCATCATTTGCTCATCAACCGCCAAACGACCCGCGGTATCGACAATCACCACATTGAATCCTTTGCTTTTCGCGTACTCAACCGCAGCTTGCGCAATAGCAACCGGGTTTTTCTCTTCTTTATTCGAGTATACTTCGATTCCCAATTGCTCTCCGAGGACATGCAACTGATCAATCGCCGCCGGGCGATAAACGTCGCAGGCTACGAGCAGTGGCTTCTTTCCAAGGTGATTTTCGGCAACACCTATGTCCTGCTTGAGCGTGATGCTCGCGGGGTGGTTGTTGCGCAGTACATTCTCGATCCCGGTCGCGCGGTTCCGTTGATCGCTCCGGA
>JAURNA010000151.1 GCA_030830385.1 Crocinitomicaceae bacterium
AAAGAAGTACATCAACCGAATTGCATTTCCGCAACTTTTGCCGAAAAAGCAGCATGCGTATGTGTTGTTTCTGAAGGCTGTGTTGAACACACAAGAACTCGGATTTACAAAGAGTGAAGCCCTGTTGCGCAAGGCGATTTCCATGGGACTCAGAACCAGCCAGGACAATTGCGTAGCGCGCATGCACCTTGCCGGGATTTGCGCACAGACCGGACGTAGAAAAGAGGCGATCACACTGCTGGCTGAAGCCAAAAAATTGGATACATCGGGTGTGATGAAAGAACAGATCAACCAAATGAACCGTCAGTTGAAGGCGGCTCCTTCACGCAACCAAATGCGAATGGCTCAGATGATGGGCGGACGTAAGAAGATGCCTCGTCAACGATGAGTGCAAAGCGCATCTGGACGCATTCCTGGGAACATTACGAATTACTTGATGCGGGAGGCGGCAAAAAGCTGGAACGCTGGGGTGATACGGTCACGATTCGACCTGAAGTCCAGGCCTATTTCCGGTCTGAATGGTCCTTCGGCGAATGGCGCGAGAAGGCACATTGGGAATTCATCGAGAAAGGAGCGCAGTCCGGAGTTTGGAAACCGTTGAAGAAAAACGCGTCTCAAACCTGGAACATTCGTTACAAAGGTTTGGTTTTCGAATTGAGACTCACACGCTTTAAGCACCTTGGAATTTTCCCCGAACAAAGTGTTAACTGGGATTTGATTTCGGATAACACCACTTCGGAAGATCGGTTTCTGAACCTCTTCGCATACACCGGTGCTGCTTCGCTCGCAGCTCGCAAATCCGGAGCGGATACATTCCATGTTGATTCGGTTAAACAACTGATTTCCTGGGCAAGAACCAACATGGAGCACAGTCGGTTGTTGAATGTGCGTTGGGTGCACGAGGATGCGTTGAAATTCGGCAAACGTGAAATCAAAAGAGGAAACCAGTACAAAGGAATCATCATGGACCCGCCTGCATGGGGAGTTGGAGCGAACAACGAGAAGTGGAAACTGGAAGATCAACTCGATGAGCTTGTAAGTACCGCCTCTCAACTCATGGATCCAGATGGTTTTCTCATTCTTAATACATATAGTCCGAAAGTGGAAATGGATTTGCTGCATGAGATGTCTGACCTTTATCTGGGCTCTCGCGATTGCGAAGTTTCAGAACTGTGGGCAAAAACCCAAACGGGCAAAGAATTGTATTTCGGCAATGTGCTTCGGGCGGGATTCGATCGTCTGGCAACGGGTACAATAGAGTAATGGTGGGTAAGCAGACATTGTTCGTCCAATTAGTATCTTTCCTTCGAGGTGCGAAACCGATGGTGAACCCGGCCGCTGCAGAATGCATGGGTTGGGGGTTGCTCTCTCAGGGAGTCAGACAATCCAGGAGTCGATCGTATTTGACAATAAGCAACCGATTTTCGACAGCCTGATCGACAGGATCAAAATTCTCCATCCTGTCGCAATCAATCGTTTTTTTCAGCAATGCTTCGCAATCCTGAGCCTTTGCCGGAAATGAGGCAAACAGAAGTGCGAACAGCACCGGTGCGTTATTTCACCAGTTTCATTTCTTCAACGAGGTGACCTGCTCCTGCGAATTTGTCGATCATGAACAAAACGTATCGAATATCAACGCTGATCGTGCGCACATAGTTATCGTCCCACGTGAGGTCGCTGGTCATGGACTCCCAGTTTCCATCGAAAGCGATTCCGACCAGTTCTCCTTTACCGTTGATCACGGGACTTCCCGAGTTCCCTCCGGTGATGTCCGTATCGTGTACGAAACAAACAGTCAGGTTACCATCTTTGTTTGCATACCGGCCAAAATCTTTGTTCTTAAGAAGTGATCTTAATTTTTCCGGCACATCGAATTCCTCGTCTCCGGCTTTGTATTTGTCCAGAATTTCATTTCCATACGTAAAGGCTGAATACGGCTTGCCTTCCCAATTGCTGTATGACTTTACTTTGCCATAGGTCATCCGCATGGTAAAGTTTGCATCCGGGTAGAATTTTTTATCACTTTCCTTCAGTTGAAGAGCCTCCATGTACAATTGACGAAGTTCTTCCATGTTGGCTTCGCGTTCTCCACCTGCTGGAACGATCAGTTCGCGGTAAAGGCGAATAATACTCAGTATGTAGAGTACACCAGGGTCATTATCGAGTGCCTTGAGTGTTGGCTTCGCAAGAAATTTTTCCATGCGTGCTTTGTCGGTTAGAATGGATTTATGAAAGACCAAATCTACAAACCGATCGTTGTCTCCTTTGGCGTTTTTCGTATACAACTTATGTTCGAAGAAATCGGCTCGCTGCGAAACGTCATTCTTGAGAATGTCCAGTGCCATTTTGAAGATATTCCGGTCCATCGGAACACTGTAACTCTCGAATTCTTCCAGACTTTCGCGCAGTGCGTCGATGCCATATTCAGTGCGTGTTTCATCTTCATTCTCCATCCAGCCATGCAGTCGGTAAGCGGTAATTCCCCGGTTGATGAAATCAGGGCCGAATGCACCAAAGTTGAAATATGCCTGATCTTGCGTGGTATTTACGGACTTTTCGAGTGTGGATTTGATGTCCGATAATACGGATCCGTATTTCTTTTTGCGGTCCGGGTCGGAGTTGATCCATGATGTAAGTTCTTTTTCATACATCTCTTTTTGCCCGATGAGGTCGAATTTTTTCAATCCTCTCAGTTGACCTTTAAAGTATTTGTATGTATTTGCTGATGAAGCATAAGAAGACGCATAATCGAGAAAGGTTTTGTCCGATTTATCCATCTCTGTTTTCATGATTTCCAGCTTCTTACCAAGTATATCCACGTAAACAGGGTTGGCGATCGTCTGCTGTTCGCGAACCTCGTGCGAGGTAAGGTAGCGATCTGTGCTGCCCGGATACCCCATAACCATCGTGAAATCTCCTTCGCTTACTCCTGCCGTAGAAACAGGAAGGAAATGGTTGGGGGCATACGGTTTGTTGGAAGCACTGTAGTCAGCGGGTGCGTTATTTTCTCCGGCATAGATGCGAAGCATGGAGAAATCACATGTGTGTCTCGGCCATTGCCAGTTGTCTGTGTCACCTCCGAATTTTCCTACTACTTTCGGTGGACATCCAACCAATCGAATGTCTGTGTATTCATGGTAAAGGAAGGCATAAACGGCATTTCCATCAAACATTTCTTTTACAGAAACATTGTAACGCCCTTCTTCGGATAGTTCTTTCTTGATAGCGTTCATTTCTTCCATCATGGCTAAGCCCTTCATGTCTTCGTCCATTCCCTCAAGCTTTTTGTTGATGCGGCTGGTCATGTCTTCCATTCGTACCAAAAACTTGACGCTTAAGTCAGGAATCGGAAGTTCGGCACCATGATTTTGCGCCCAAAAACCGTCTCTCAGATAATTGTCTGTTTCGGAACTCAATTCGGCAATGGCATCGTACGCACAGTGGTGATTGGTAAACAGAAGACCTTTATCGGAAACAACTTCTGCGGTACAAAATCCGCCCAATTGCACGATCGCATCCTTGATACTCGAGTTGTTTATGCTGTATATCTGCTCAGGCGTAAGTGTACAACCCAAACGCTTCATTTCTTCGTAATTGTAATCTTTCAGAAGAAGGGGTAGCCACATTCCCTCGTCATCAACGGACGCGTAGAATGGCTTGGCAAATAATAATGCAGTGGCGAATACGAGAAATTTCATAGCTTCATGTTTAATCATTCAAAGATGACAAAAAAAAGCATTTGTCCAACTACGATCGGGCCGAATGCCAGGCTAATATTTTATCGGCAAGAACATCGCTCAGCAAAAAGTAACTTTTATGAGTCCAGCCGCCTACGTGCGGAGTGAGCAACACGTTTGAACTGTTGAGCAAATAGGCAAATGAATCGGGTAATTCCTGGGTGAAAAATGATTCGAAACTTGCTTTTTCATACTCAAGAACATCCAGGCAAGCACCGAATACCTGTTTGGTTTTAAGAGCGTTCACAAGGGCCCGAGTTTCCACGATTTTCCCTCTGGAAAGGTTGATGAGATAGATAGGTTTGCGGAATGTGGCAAGGTACTCCTCGTTCACCATGAAAAGTGTTTCCTCATTCTGCGGGATATGAAAACTGATCACGTCGCATCGTTCGAAGAGATCATTCATGGAGGACTCTGTAACGAATTCATCTCCAAAACCGGATTTGTACTTGTCGTATGCAAGGACTTCAACGTTGAATCCACGTAATTTCTTTGCAAATGCGCTTCCGTTGTTGCCAAATCCGACAATTCCCACGGTTTTGCCATCCAATTCTATACCTCGATTGCCTTCACGATCCCATTTCCCCGAGCGAATTTCACGATCGGCAAGATGGATGCGATTGAATAAGGAGAGGAGCATTCCCAGCGCATGTTCACCAACAGCATTTCGATTTCCTTCCGGCGCATTGAACAATGCTATGTTGTGTTTGTTGCAATACTCCTCATCGATGTTTTCCATTCCAGCCCCGGATCGGGCGATAAAGCGGAGTTTCGTGGCACGCTTCAGGAATTTTTCATCCATGGGGAAGCGCGAACGAACCACGATGCCCTCTGCAGATTCGATTTTGTGCATGCAAGCGTCCCGATCAAGAGAAGTTGCATCCTCACACCGGAATCCAGCGTCTTTCAACCGTTGCCGGAGAATGGGATGTACCGTGTCGAGAAAAACGACCTTCATAAACCGTAGAGTAAAATACCGATGGTGAGGTAAATGAAAAGTCCGAGCACGTCGTTGAGTGTTGTGATAAACGGACCGGTAGCGAGCGCCGGATCAATGTTGTACCGATCAAGCATGAGAGGAATAAGCGTTCCAAATACCGCTGCGAACATGATCACCGTAAACAACGAGATGCTCACTACGAGCCCAAGTGTTCCTGAGTCAAAAACGAAGGCAATTCCATAAATGATAATGGATAGTACCACACCGTTGACTACTGCCACGAGTGCTTCCTTGCTGATTTTTTTGACGATACTTCCAAATTGGTCTGTTCCTTTTGCGAGCGATTGCACTACAATTGCAGAAGACTGTACTCCCACATTTCCGCCCATTGCCGTAATGAGAGGGATAAAGAATGCGAGCGCCGGAATTTTTCCGATGTCTACTTCGAAAATAGAAATTACCTGCGCACCAAGAACTCCACCGAGCAATCCGATCAGCAACCAGGGCATTCTTGCCCGGGAAATGCGCCAAACACTCGAACTGGATTCTACTTTTTCAGAGATACCTGATGCCAGTTGGAAGTCCCGATCTGCTTCTTCTTTAATGACATCAACTACATCGTCAATGGTAATGCGCCCTACCAATTTGCCTTGCAAATCAACTACAGGAACCGAAACGAGGTCGTATTTTTCCATGACCCGTGCAACGTCTTCGTTGTCGTCGTCGGTTTTCACGGAAATCATGTTTTTGTCCTGATACAAATTGGCGATTCGCGTACCCGGGCCTGCAAACAACAGCCGTTTGAGGGATAAAAACCCGACCAATTTGTCGTGGTCATCAACAACGTAAATCGTAAATACTTTTTCAACTTCTTCGGCCTGCTTACGGAGTTCAATTACACAGCGGTTCACCGGCCAGTCGAGTTTGGCTTTCATGAACTCTTTCTGCATCAATCCTCCTGCTGTGTCTTCGTCGTAATTGAGAAGGTCGACAATTTCTTCTGCTGCTTCGTTGTCCGATATGTGCGAAATGACTTCGCGAACCTGATCCGCGGGCAACTCACCCACTACGTCAGCGGCGTCATCGGAATCCAGGTTTTCAATCTGACCCGCGATTTCTTCAGAGGAAAATGATTTCAGGAGTCGCTCACGAACTTCCTCGTCCAGCTCAATCAGGACTTCACCTTTCAGTTCTTTGCTTAAAAGTCGATAGAGCTTTTGGGCGTCGGAATTTTCGAGTTCATCGATGATATCGGCAATGTCTGCGTCGTGAAGTTCGAAGACGTTCTCTTTGATCCATGCTGTATCGTTCGTGCGTAATGCATGGAGAAGTTGCTCGAAAAATGTTTTGGTTAACTCGAAACGCATGCCCAGAACAAATTTGGGGCAAAGATAGGT
>JAURNA010000152.1 GCA_030830385.1 Crocinitomicaceae bacterium
AACGATCTTGAAATCAATACATACAGTGGAGGTACCGCAGAAGGCCAGTTATTCGGAGGAAATTTATCCGTAATATCCAGTCTGATCGGATCGAAATATTTACCGGATTGGACAGACAAAATTTTATTTCTGGAAGACGTTTCGGAAGAACCGTACAGAATTGATCGAATGTTGACACATCTGAAACTGGCCGGAGTTTTCGATTCAATTGCAGGGTTGGTGCTCGGCACGTTTACGAAGTGCGAACCCGAGGATCCGGATCGATCCTTCCCGGTTGAAGAATTGTTCAGACAACATTTCGAGAACATTGATTTTCCCGTCTATTATGGAGCTCAGTTTGGACACACCCGCCATAAATATACACTTCCAGTAGGGCCCAGGGTAAAATTGAATGCTGATCAGGGAAGTTTGGAGTTACTGGAAAAATGCGTTGTATGAAATCCATGATTTACTCAGCGTGCGCTATCGGCGCTTGGATGTGGTCAGGAAGCTGAACGTTGATAATCAATTCAACAAACCCGACACCCTGTCAGGTATATACAGCGCTGTTTCCGAGGTTGATTTAACCGAGACATCTCATTATGAATGAGGCTTCTGTTTTTCCGGGTGCGCACAACGAAAGGCAAGACTTGGCTGATTGCCCCACTGGGAAAGCCAAATTCAATGATTTATGGTTCTATCGGGTATAAAAAGAACACGTGTACGGATGGCGGAACATCGTATTTCATGCAGAGAAGGAGATGGGTTTTCCGGCATTTCTGAGTGGCGGTTTTTTGGAGGGAGATGGCGGAGAAGTTCATCGTTCAAGAGGTTGGATTGAACATTCCGAACACGATCTTACCGCTGTCAATCGATTGTACACAACCTGGATTGAATACAGCAACAACGAAGAAAACAAGAATGAATTTACCTTGGATGCTCAGGTTTTTACCTTTTAGAGCGGTACTTTTGTCTCCGCTTGTGATTTGGAAACCAGTTTCCTGAATGAAAAATACCCCGCTCAGAAAGATGAAAATCAGAACCCAACTTGTACCCTTACTATCCTTCGCATTACTCTCGGTAACGACCCGTGCTCAGGAGACAACCTACGCAACTACAAACGCATGGATCACTTCGTTAAACACATTCAAACTCACGGAAAAATGGGCGATCAGTAACGAGCTGCACGAGCGTTGGGGCGATCTCTTTTCGGCTCAGGGTCATTTTTTGTTTCGCCCCATGATAGATTTCGAATTTCACAAAGGAGTAAAGGCATCATTCGGATACACCTACATTCGTTCGAACAATTACGAGCCATACATTGCACCCGTTGATGGACGAACCGAAAACAACATTTGGGAACAAATACTGCTGATCAACAAGTTTGGAAAATGGAAGCTGCAGCATCGCTTTCGGGAGGAACATCGTTGGAGTGATAAAATAGTGGTTGATGACGAGGGAAATGCCTCCATTTCCGGAACAAATTTCTCCAACCGATTCCGCTACCGTGTTACGGCGAGCCGCGATATTGTGGAGTTTGATAACGGACAGGGTCTGTTTGGATCCTGGTTCGATGAAATCTGGATTCCACAGGGGACGGGAATTCTTCCGGAAAGTTTTGCGCGTAACTGGATGTACATTGGTTTGGGATGGAAATTCACGGAGGACATGAACGTGCAAACGGGATACATGCATCAGTTTGATAAAGTCGGTGACAATTACATCAGCACACCGATCTGGCAAACAACGATCGTTTACAACGTAGATTTTAGCAATGCAGATGAGTGACGGAAAGTCAAAAGCCGAATCTCCTGCTTTACGTTCCATTGCGCATCTGCAAGTTTGAATATCGGGATGTACCTTCCCCCACCCAATTGTGCGGCATCGCGCATTTCCTGCTCATCCACCGACTTATTCCTGATTCCAACCACGGAAAGCGTGATTCCCTTCTTTCGGTACTTTTTGATCGCTTTTTTATAGTCTTCCGAATTGCGGTTAAATGCACCATCAGTAATCACAATTACATGATTCGCACCATCCGGAATTTTACCTTTCACGGCTTGTTTGTAGCCCAGTTTGATTCCACTGCCGCCCGAGGTGTAGCCGTAGGCTTTTAAGGCCGCAACTTCGTCTTTGATTTTCTTCTTATCGACACCGGAAGTTGGAGGCAACAGTACGCTGGCATCGGATGCATACGTGACGAGTGCCATTTTATCGCAAGGTCGAAGTATATCCGCTAGTTGAAACAGTGCATACTTCATCAATTCAATTTTATCCGCCTGTTTCATCGAAGAAGACACATCCAAGACAAAAACGACATTCACCGGATCAAAATGAGCTTCGGTGAAGTCATCCGGATCCAGCTCGGATAATTCCGGGGGAATCTCTTCAATTATTTCATGGGTGTTGATACTTGATATCAGCGTTTTCTCCAGTTCCTCTTCGATGGTGATTTTTGTGATTTCTTCGGGTGGCTCAACAGCGGCAATTGTAGCAGTATCTGCGATCATTACCGGTGGGGTATCCTCATTGCGGGTCAATTCCAGAATGACGTAATTCCGCTTGAAGTTGATATATGCTCCCAACTCCGTAGGCTCATACCCGATGTGTGTCGCGTAGAAATAACTCAAACCGAGCGAGGATTCTTCCTTGATCATTCCTTTTTTGTCGGTATGACTCGTCCAAACGGGCTGACCACTCTGAATCATTGTTACCTTCGATCGATTCAGCGGTTCGCGCGTCTCTTTGTCAACAGTCACCACGGTCAGGTCAAATGCATTCGGGTTTTTTCCTCCCGGTCGATCTGAGAAACTCGGACAGTCCGTAAGCAGGTTGACACCGTCTTTGGGCATTTCACTCATCGATCCGGTTAACCTGATCTTTGTGGGTTCACCGCGATCGCTCGTAAAGACATCAACGGTATAATTGAATCGGCCCTTTCGTCCCGGGTTGACGTGCAATCGGATCATCGTTGTGCTGTCTGGCGGGATGATTTGTTTCGTGGTGATGTACGTAACTTCACCCGGTTTTTGAACGCGCAATATCCATGCTTCTTTTTGTCCCAGATTGTGAAGTTTGATATCTACATATCGCGCAGAATACGGTTCCAAATCACCAAAATTGTAATGGG
This sequence comes from Crocinitomicaceae bacterium, assembly GCA_030830385.1. Lineage (GTDB taxonomy): Bacteria > Bacteroidota > Bacteroidia > Flavobacteriales_D > Crocinitomicaceae > UBA4466. The sequence goes on from JAURNA010000152.1 coordinate 3,110, forward strand.
TTGCACTGAAACTGACTTGCCCTTGCGCCATATTGGCGAATGAGCACAAAAGAAGAATGAATGCGAACGG
>JAURNA010000022.1 GCA_030830385.1 Crocinitomicaceae bacterium
GGAACAGAAATGTTACAACCGAAAAGAACCAAATTTAGAAAAATGCAAAAGGGCCGCAACCGCGGGCTTGCACATCGTGGAAGCACCGTGGCATACGGATCATTTGCATTGAAGACTTTGGAGCCAGGATGGATTACATCACGTCAGATCGAAGCTTCTCGTATCGCCGTTACACGTTACATGAAGCGGGAAGGAAAAGTGTGGATCCGAATCTTCCCGGACAAACCCGTTACGTCGAAACCTGCAGAGGTACGTATGGGTAAGGGGAAAGGAGCACCAAGTCATTGGGTAGCCGTAGTAAAACCAGGCCGCATTTTGTTTGAAGCAGACGGAGTACCGTACGAAATCGCAAAAGAAGCCATGCGTTTGGCGGCGCAGAAATTACCTGTGAAATGTAAGTTCGTGACACGTCCGGACTATGTAATCCCAGGAAAATAATTGAATCATGAAGCAGCAAGAAATTTCAACCCTTTCAACGGACGATTTGAAATCTCAGATGGAAAGCCTGTCTGAAAAGTTGATGAAGATGAAACTCGCACACAGTGTTACCCCTATGGAAAACCCGTTGCAGATTCGTCATGCACGACGCACAGTCGCTCGAATGAAAACGGAATTGACAAAACGGGAAGCACAGGCGTAGTTGCTTGTTTAATTGAATAAGATGGAAAAACGAAATCTGAGAAAAGAACGTATCGGGATCGTAACCAGCGACAAAATGGACAAGTCGATTGTTGTGTCTGTGGAACGTAAAGAAAAACACCCGAAGTACGGAAAGTTCGTGAAGAAAACAACGAAGTTCGTAGCTCACGATGAAAAGAACGATTGCAACATTGGCGATACCGTTCGAATCATGGAGACACGCCCGTTGTCAAAAAGCAAGAACTGGAGACTGGTAGAAGTAGTGGAAAGAGCTAAATAATTTTCAGTAATGATACAAACGGAATCAAGACTAAAAGTAGCAGACAACTCCGGAGCAAAGGAAGTATTGTGCATCCGTGTTTTGGGAGGTACAAAACGACGCTATGCATCAGTAGGTGATAAAATTGTCGTTACTGTAAAAAGTGCAATGCCCGCTGGCGCTGTCAAAAAAGGACAGGTAGCTACGGCAGTAGTAGTAAGAACAAAAAAGGAAGTACGCCGTCCAGACGGTTCCTACATTCGTTTCGACGACAACGCCTGTGTGATTTTGAATCAGGCAGGTGAAATGAGAGGAACACGTATTTTCGGACCCGTTGCCCGGGAGTTGCGTGATGCAGACTACATGAAAGTCGTATCACTAGCACCTGAGGTACTTTAAAATAATTGAAGTCATGCAACAGAAATTACACATTAAAGTGGGCGACACCGTGAAAGTAATCACGGGTGAAGCAAAAGATCAGGAGGGTTCAGTTCTTTCAATTGATCGAAAAAAAATGCGCGCTATCGTAGAAGGTCTAAACCTTGTGAAAAAACACGAGAAGCCAAGCGCAATAAATCCCGAAGGTGGAATCACGGAAACCGAAGCAGGAATCCATGTATCCAACCTTATGGTTGTCCAGGGTGGACAAGCTTCCCGAATTGGTCGCAAAGCAGACAAAGACGGAAACATGGTACGTTATTCAAAAAAGTCAGGAGAGGAGATTAAGTAATGAGTTATTCACCAAGACTTCGAGGCAAGTATAAGGCCGAAATCGTTCCGGCCCTTACGGATAAGTTCGGTTACAAAACCGTTATGCGGGTGCCGAAACTTTCTAAAATCGTGATCAGCCAGGGAATAGGTGACGCGGTAGCAGACAAAAAATTGATTGAATCCGCCGTAGAGGATATCTCACGCATCGCAGGTCAGAGAGCAGTTGCGACCGTTTCTAAAAAAGACATCTCGAACTTTAAGCTTCGTAAAGGGATGCCAATCGGAACCAAAGTAACGCTTCGCGGAGACCGCATGTATGATTTCCTGGATCGCCTTCTATCAGTTGCGTTGCCCCGTACGCGTGATTTCCGTGGGGTTAACCCAAAAGGATTTGACGGACGTGGAAACTTCAACATGGGCGTGAAGGAACACATCATCTTCCCGGAGATTGACATCGATAAAGTAAACCGAATTATGGGAATGGACATCACATTCGTTACAACAGCTGAAAACGATGAAGAAGGTAAGGCATTGTTGGACGCGTTTGGTTTCCCATTCACAAAAAAGTAAGCAATGGCAAAAGAATCAATGAAAGCGCGTGAGCGCAAAAGAGCAAAACTCGCTGCACGTTACGCCGCAAAGCGTGAAGAACTCACAGCAATTCTGAAGTCGCACGACGACTCTGAAGAAATGCAGGAGAAAAAATGGGAAGCGATGATGCAATTGCAGAAATTGCCGTCAAACTCGTCAAAAGTACGCGTTCACAACCGATGTGGATTGACAGGACGTCCCCGCGGTTACATGCGTCAGTTCGGAATCTCTCGTGTGACATTCCGTGAAATGGCACTGGATGGAAAAATCCCGGGAGTGAGAAAAGCAAGCTGGTAGAGAGACGCTGAAACAAAAGGACAGAAAGCTTTGAGACGCTAACAAGGAGTCTCGAAACCTCGAAGCCCTCTAGTTTTCAAGCCTCACCAAATATAAACGGGTTTCAGGTTCGGCAAATGCCGAAAACCGTCACCGAAAAAACAAAACATGAACACAGATCCAATAGCAGATTATCTGACTCGAATCCGTAACGCAAGTATGGCGCGAAAGAAAGTGGTTGAGATCCCGGCATCAAACATCAAACGAGAAATGACAAAAATTCTCTTTGATCAGGGATACATCCGTGATTTTAAATTCGAGGAAGACAACAAGCAAGGCATCATCAAGATTGCATTGAAATACAATCCATCAACCAAGGTGCCTGCAATTACGAAGATTGAACGTGCATCACGTCCAGGCCTCCGATCATACGCAGGAGCGGCTACTATGCCACGCGTTTTGAATGGACTTGGAATCGCGATTATTTCAACTTCGAAAGGTGTACTTACAGGAAAACAAGCAGAAAAAGAAAACGTAGGAGGAGAA
>JAURNA010000153.1 GCA_030830385.1 Crocinitomicaceae bacterium
AATGGATGTATTATTATTTGCTCGACGCGGATTGGGGTTCGAATGCTCTGAGTTGGCAATGGGTAGCCGCAACGAGTCGTGCGAAGAAGTATTACGCGAATCAGGACAACATCAATGCGTTCTGTCGAACGGATGACCGAGACACGTTTTTAGATCATACCTACCCGCACATTGCCCGGATGGATGTGCCGAACGTGTTGAAAGAAAGGATTGAAATTGAACTGATTACAGTTCTCCCTGAAACAGGAGTTCCTGTGCTGGACAGGGCAAAATCGACTGCAGTGTACACCATGTACAACCTGGATCCGAAGTGGAGGGAGCACGAAGAACTGAACCGCGTTTTGTTCTTTCCCAGGGAGCATTTCAAGGAGTTTCCGGTCTGTTCCAATACAATCGATTTCATCTCACGTCTCGCTCAAAATATTGATGGGATACAGATGTACGCCGGAGAAATGCACGAATTACGTTCGAACTATCCGGAAATGAAGTTTATCATGAAAGAACACCCTTTTTACTCGATGCATGCAGATCAGGTTGATGACAGGGAGTGGATCGTTCCGAATGCCAGGGCGAAAGGATCATTTTTTTCGTATTGGAAACAGGTAAAGGCGGGTCTTAAAGAAGCATTTAGTGAAGGAGGATTTGAACATCGTATGGATTAAGCGGGATCTTCGGACCCAGGATCACATCCCTCAGCACCTCGCTGAGTTGGAGGCAACTCCATACATACTTATCTACCTCTTCGAGCCTCATCAAATCCAGCACATGGATTGCTCGGAGCGACATCTGAATTTCATCGCTCAGTCAATTCTGGATATGAACCTGACCTTGAGGCCTTCGGGTCGACAGGTATATTCGTTCGAATCAAATGCCCAGGATTTTTTCAGGGAAGCCACACAACTATTTTCGCTGAAAAAAGTCTTCTCTTATGAGGAATCAGGAATTGAGCGTACGTGGTTACGTGACAAAGACCTCATGGGTTTCTTCCGGAAAAACAATATCGAGTGGCTGGAATCAAAGAAAGACGCAGTTATTCGTGGTTCCAGAAACCGAGATGGCTGGGAAAAAAACTGTTTTGCGCAGTTGAATAAACCGCTAATTGCGAATAAATTTTCGGCTGATCCGGTATCCGATCAGATAGGTCATTTAACCCGGCACTCGATTGATTGCAAATCATACCTGACAGGAAATGCGGTGTTTCAACCCGGCGGGGAACAATCGGGCTGGAAATACCTTCATTCATTTTTAGACAAGAGAGGCAAAAATTACCGCAAAGGAATTTCCAAACCTGAATGTAGCAGAACTTCTTGCTCCCGATTGTCACCATACTTGGCCTGGGGGAATTTAAGTAGCAGGCAAGTGTACCGATATACAAGGCAGCATGCAGCGTTCAGCACGCATAAAAGTACCTTTAATGCCTTTCTTACCCGAGTTATCTGGAGAAGCCATTTTATTCAAAAATTCGAAGTGGATTGCAGTTATGAATTGAGGTGTATCAATTCGGGCTATGAGCAATTTCCATCCAACCGGGATGAAAAACGCATAGAGGACTGGAAATCAGGAAATACCGGAGTCCCGATGATTGATGCATGTATGCGATGTCTGCATGCAACAGGTTGGTTGAACTTTCGAATGAGGGCTATGCTCGTCTCGTTCTTGTGCCACCATTTGGAACAGGATTGGCGTGCAGGGGTATATCATTTAGCACAATTATTCCTGGACTATGAACCCGGGATTCATTACCCCCAGTTTCAGATGCAGGCAGGGGTTACAGGAATCAACACCATTCGTATCTACAATCCGGTTAAGCAGGGGAAGGAGCATGATTCAAGTGGGAATTTTGTAAGAACATGGGTGCCGGAACTAAAAGACTTACCGAATGAATTTTTGTTCGAACCCTGGTTGTTGACGGAACTGGAGCAAGTGGCTTATGGCATCAAGCTTGGAAAGGACTATCCAATGCCCGTTGTAGACGTGGAGAAAAGTGCGAGAGAAGCACGTTCGAGACTCTGGAAAAGAAGAAAGGAAAAAGCCGTTTTAAAGGATCGAGAGCGGATACTGGCGATACACGTGAATTCAAAAAAACGACGGGATGAAAATTTCAAGAAATGAAATCGCTGATCAAGTCGTTGGGGAGCAAATCTGACCATATTCAGGATTCATCCCGGCAGTGTCCCCGCACTTTTAGGATTCATCCTAAGGCCAAACCTGATGTTATCCGAGCCACCCGCGAGAACATTGTAAAACGGTTACGATAAACCCTATACATGAGTCTTTCATCGAAAGGGCACACGATACTTCGGTCAGATTTGAACGAGGTGTGTCTGAGTTTGAAATGTGTGGTTTTTTAGATTCATTGTTGTTCAATTTCGATCAAAGAAACAGCGCGAAATCGTAAAGTCCTTACACTCAGGCGGCAATTTTACGGATCATCATTTTTTAAAAAAAAAGTCAGATTACATCCCTATTGAAGAAATTTTTTTCACTAGTTTCGAAATCAAAACAGGCAACTCTTACCTGCCTCATAAATCTGCCTTATGATCAATTTTAACATTAAGTCAACTGTCTTTATTTATTCGGGAATCTTATTCGGAATGGCCTCATGCGAAGGGGGTATTGGTGTCGAAAGTATCTATGATTTAGATAAAGCAGGAGAAATCGAAGAAATCAAAAAAGAAATTATCGAGACTTCAGGAGATGTAATCGCTTATGAAGTAATTATGGATTCACAAGATGAATTGGGAACATCAATTGACGAGGTTACTATTGTAACAAGCGAAGGAGCTGCAGAAGGGACACTGAGCCGTAAAACGTTTCAATTAACCGGTACAGGAGAACCGTCTACTTCGGTAATAGATAATGATTTTTTTGTTCGCAACTATGAAAAAAACGGAGCGAAAAAAATCAATGACATTGATTTTACGCTTGTAGAGAAAAATATCAATGAAGCGAAAAAATTAATTGCTGCTGAATATATCGACCACTCCGTGTATTCGTATAAAATAGATTTTGAAGATAACAAACGTGCTGATAGTTTTACCATCAATGCTCTTTTAGAGGGTGAAGGCAATCACATAGAAGGAAACAATATTGTTACCAACTATTACGAATTCTTATTTGAAGTTGATGAAAACGGTGTAGTGGTTATGGTCGGTCAATAGCCGCTCTTGTGAGCCGAGGATTCAAACTTTTTGAGTGATTTGAAAGCATTGTTCCAATTCGTAGTTATTTCTGTTCACCAGGTACTTCTCTTTAGATCGAATCCATATACGATTGTCAATGGACAAGGCTAGACCTACCAGATGTCTGTTAAATTTGTTAAAAGTACGTTTTACGACAAAACCTGCCCGTCCGGCGAGGATAAAAAAATTAATCTTCGTTACATCCAAGAGATTCTCGGTCATAATAGTTCCCGCACAACTGAAATACATACACATGTAACCAATCATGCTTCACGCAGTATTGCAAGTCCGCTTGAAAAAATAACATTCAACAAATCAACTAACACTCAACGCGATACTTAGGTGTTACTGACGGATTTTGGATGTAACACGCAATAAACCGTCTATTAGTTAAGGGTATAAGTAAGTTATGATCGATAGCCCATCTCAACCCCGTACCACC
>JAURNA010000154.1 GCA_030830385.1 Crocinitomicaceae bacterium
CATCATCCTGAACGGAAAGACGTATTCCATCCTCTCAATTCAATAAAAAAAGGAAGTCCGAAAGATCCCTTGCACACTATCCGTTCACCCAAAATTCGCTGACAGTTAATCGGTTCTTGCACATATTCCGGTGTTGATTTGTCTCCAACAAGCCCTGAATCCCTTGTTTGACACGTTGATTACCACCCGGAGGCAAAGAGACTATTTGAGATCGAAAAGATCATCGACCCGCAGGTATCGGCTTCGCGTAAACCCTTCTGCGAACGGAACACCCGCAGGCCTTCCGAAATTGCGCATGCGCGATTTGATGAAATCGAAAAAGTCTTCACCGGAAATCGGTGTCGCAGGTTCTTTTGACAACGGATCGTAAAATTGGGACGAGAATGCTTTGATTACCTCGATCTTACGATCTACATAGTCGGTAACATCCACAACAAAATCGGGTTCAAGGTAGTAATCCTGAATGTAGTGATAGACCGCTTCAGGACGATGATGCTCCTGAGGTTTTCCATCCCATGAAGTTTCAATTTTTCTCAGTCCGGCAAGGAAGCAAGCATCGCTCGTTAGTTTGGCAGCACGACCGTGATCGGGATGGCGATCATGGATTGCATTTGCCAGCACAACTTTCGGTCGAAATCGACGAATCTGCTCAATGATTCTCCGTTTATTTTCTGTATTCGCTTCGAAAAAACCATCTTCCATTCCGAGATTCACACGATGGGAAATACCCATGATGTCTGCCGCTCTCCCCGCCTCTTCAATTCTGAGTGCGGCCGATCCTCTCGAACCCAATTCACCTCGTGTCAAATCTACGATCGCAACGGATGATCCCTGTTCGATTTGTTTCATGAGCGTACCGGAAGCACTCAATTCCACATCATCGGGATGCACCCCTATCGCCAATATGTCAACCGTTTCACTCATCTTGTTTCAATCGCATGTACTGCCGGTTTCGAATGATCACGAGGCCGGTCAAAATGACAAGCGCGATAATTGTATAGGTCAACCAGGACGGGAATCCTACAAATCCTTCTCCCTGAGCATAGGAATGCAGTCCAACCAGGATAAAATTCACCCCGAAAAAGGTAAACAATATCGAGGAGAACGCCCAGAAACCAGCGAGATTCATTGCAAGTTTACCGCGCAGACCGGGGATGTATCGGAAGTGGAGAATAATCGCATATACGATAATCGCGATGAGCGCCCAGGTCTCTTTCGCGTCCCACCCCCAGTAGCGACCCCAGGATTCATTTGCCCAAACCCCGCCCAGGAACGTTCCGATGGTAAGCATGAATACACCAATGGTCATCAGTATTTCGACGATGTAAGTGATTTGGGTAATGTGTCGCGTGAGACGGATTCCATTCGAGGCACCGCGCGCAATGTAGAGTCCCATATTGATGAGCGCCAAAATACACGCCAACCCGAGAGGAGCGTAACTTCCTGTAATGATGGCAACGTGAATGCGCAACCAGTAGGATTTCAAAACGGGAACCAACGGCGTGATTTCCGGGTCCATTGCACTCATTTCGTTTACCTGAAGTAAGAGTGCCGCTAAAATGGCCGCTCCAGCCAAAATCACCGGGTGCTTTCGCGCCAGGATAAATCCAGTGACCATAACCACCCAACAGATAAAGACCATCGCCTCGTATCCGTTCTTCCAGGGAACCTCTTCCGTAACAACGGTTCGCAGGAACAGACCGTAGGTGTGATAGAGGAACACGAGCAAAACTCCAACTTCCAGAATTCTTCGGACAATCTTGTATCGTACCTCTGTGGTTTGCGTTGGTTTCGACAAGACCTGAAGGAAAAATACCAGCAAGAGTACAAAACCGAAAAGTGCATAGTACATTGCGCTCGTCTGGAATATCGGTTGTTTGTTATAGGTGATTTCCATTTGGACCGCACTCTCTGATGGAAGCACGTCTCCGACCCTGTCTCGCTGCAGTTTTTTCAGTGCCGTCAAGTACGCATCCGCTTTTTTGAAGTTCTTGCTCTTCGGCGCTGCCTTTAGTTCGTCCAGGTATTGATTTACCAAACGGAAAGAGGATGTATCTGCAGGGTCTGTTGGTTGCTCATAAGGAAACGCCCATGCACTCGTTGGACTCTTTGCCAGCGGTACAATTTTGAATCGCCACCACGTCATCATTTCAAAGGCCAGCTCAAACCGATCGTGGAGCCGAAGCAACTCCTTGTCGAACTCACTTCGTGCAGACTCCTTCTTGCGATGCGCTTCGAGGTATTCTTCCTGCAGCACAAATTGCGTCCGGGTTGGATCGGTGAGATCAATGAACGAAATGTGACTTCCCTTTACCCCCAGTCGTTCACGCAAACCTCCTTTCGACGAAACATAGATGGTCGGTTGCTCTGCCCAGTAATGAGAATAAATCATGAAAGACAAAACGGCCTGTACGGGATTGTATGTTTTTCCGTTGTGCCCGAATTCCACACCTCGATAAATCTTTCGAAGCAGTTGGTCACAGTGCGTGTGAACGGGTAGGAAACGCGAATTGTCTGCTACAAGCAGGGATGCCAGTTCTTCCGAATGTTCTTCGGACATTATGTAGAAAGTCGGATCGGCAGGAGTGGGAGGCTGGGCCCGGGTCTGGTTGTGATTATGGTGATCATGGTGCTCGTGCTGATGCACTGTATCAACCATGTCGGCGTCTTGTGCAAAAACGGCAGTTGATCCCACCAGAAACACAATCATCAACGCATTGAGCTCTTCTCTCATTTTCTGGCGAGACACATTCAACTTGCGGATCAATTCCATAAAGCGACTGTTTTTCACAAACAGAGAGAGCACCATTCCCAGCCCCATCACTAAATAGCCAATGTAGGAAAGCATCGTACCCCAGAAATCGTGGTTCACACTCAGAATCGTTCCCTTCAAATCTTTGTCGTAGGAAGATTGGAAAAAGCGATATCCGTCGTAGTCTACCACATGGTTCATAAACAACAAATAATCCTTTTTAAAATTCTTTCGGTCGTCGATGATGGTCAAATCACTTTCAAACGAGGACGGCGAATTCGACGACGGATAGGTTTCCATTCGGAAATCACGGCACATGACTTTGAAAGGAACATCCATTCGCTTCGCGCCATAGCGCATTTCGTACGTGAGACCATTCAGTTCGAACACAACCTCCTGCCCGATTTGCTGCCATCCTCCCGGAAGTTCAACAATCTTTTCGTCTTTGCCGGATGCCACTTTTACCGTGAGAAAATCCCTTCCCTCATCTTTATCGCCCCGGATCAGCATGCGCTTCGTATTGCGCTTCAAATCCCTGAACACGAACTGCGCCCCGTTGATGTTGTACAACGTCATTTTCTCCAGTGCGATCAACGTGTCATTCGGGAGAACTTGGTACAACGAATCCGGGATGTTGGGATTTTCCCGGTCCGAAGTCCGCAGAGCCGACATCGGAAGTAAGGTTCCCTGCCCTGTTACTTTCATCAATACCTTGTTCTTCTTGCGATAGAGTTCCAACCCGGGCATCGATTGTTCGCTTTCGTACGATACAGGCAACTGATCCCAGATACCTACATCACCTTCTGATAAAATGAACGGCTGACCATTTCGAACAAATTCAAGCGAAGTCTCCCGAATGCTATTATGGGTGACGATGGAATCGACGAGATTTTTCCTGAAATCAACGTATTCCAGCGTGATGTTGTCGCTTTCCTTTGGAAACTGAAAATTCCAACCTCCTCTCATAAAACCGAAGCCATTCCAGGTATCCCATTCGGACAGGTACAGGCGTTCATCGTGCGTGAGTTGTTGCGTACCATCATTGATTCGGATGCTGAGGTACGGATCGGCCGAATATAAGAAATCAGCGGTCGCTCCCTCACGGATCATCATCGTTCCTTCGTATCCTACAAACCGCGTAACTGCAGATCCAATCAACATCACGAGAAATGCAACGTGAAACAGGAGGGAATGAAATTTTTCCGGTCGGAAGAGATTGTAGGTAAACATATTCGATAGCAAGTTAAACCCGAGGTAGGCTAACAGCACATTGAACCAGGTTGCGCTGTAGATGTACAAACGTGCTGTTTGAGTATCGTAAGAAGATTCGATAAAAGTCGCAGCCGCGATCGCAACGAAAAAAACAATCATTCCGAAAATCATCATTTTAATCGAGAAGAAATGGCGGGCAAAACGTTCCATAAAGCGTTCCTAATTTGATGACAAATATAGTCATTTGACAGCGGTCTTTTTGCAGCTAAATGTGAGCATTTCAATATTGTTTCGAATCCTGTGATGGAATGGATGCCCATGTTATTCTGAGTGTGTATTTTCGTTGATGGAGATATGAAGTTAAGCGCGTTGCAACATAGGTTGTTCATTGGATTCGCATTGCTGGTGGCTACTTTCGTTTCCGGTTACTTATGGCCCACGGGCTGGTGGGGAACACATTTTGTGCACTTCTTACCTCAGGTTGTCGCATTCATCATTGCAGGATCGGTAGTCCTGAGCGCAATGCTGGCGATTCGCTCAAAAGACCGGGAGAAGGGACGCACATGGGATGTATCCAATCATTTGATTCCCATTGCCGCAGGAATTCTCGTAGCCTTTCTTTGCTTCTTATTCCCTCTTCCGGATGATTTTTACGGAAATGCCCGAACGCTCTACCCCGTTCGTGCTGAAATCGTGATGGAACCTGAACCCGACTTTTGGTCGGAGTTGTTTTCACTGAACATCTCTCCCGGTCAGGGACGTGGCGCAGTGAATGCAATCGCAAACTGGATTTCGCATTCCTTCCAAATCACGCTGAAAAGTGCATTCGGAGTCATCGGGTCACTGTGTGGAGGTGCGTTCGTATGGTTGTGGATACGCACAGTTCAAAAGTACGTCTGTCACAGTGGTTGGCAGCTCTTGCTCGGCATTGCGGGATTGTTTTCTCCGGTTTTGCTTGTGTTCTTCGGTCATTTGGAAAGTTACGCCGTTGTCTATTGGTTGCTGCTTGCTTTCTGCGTTCAATTGGTGGAATGGATTTCAACGGAAAAACGGATTCATCTTCTCGCTCTTGTACTGACATTCGTTGCAGGATTGAAGTTCCATGCTTTTTTCTTGTTTTTGGCACCTGCTGTATTGATCGCGGTCCTGCGTTTGATCCCCGGGATTAAATCCGCGCTGAAACCCCTGCAAAGCTTTCGGGGAATGTTCATGTATCTGTTTTTTCCGCTACTGCTATTGGGGCTATTCGTTTACTTTTTTGTGTTCAAAGGACATGCAATGGAGCGCAACATGATCGGTTCGTTCGAAGACATTGACCGGTTGTTTTTACCCCTGAACAACACCACTCCGCCGGAGGACCGATACAACCTGCTGAGCCCGTTTCACATCTGGGATTTTTTTCAGGTGATTTTATTCTGGTCACCAGCGCTGTTGTTTCTTGTGCCTTCTCTTTTTCGACCCGAAAGAGAAAACGGTCAAACAACGCATCCGGCTACTACGATTCTCGCATTGAGTTTCCTTCTGATAGTCCTCATGTTGTTCGCCATAAACCCACTTTGGTCCATGCCGATGGACTGGGATTTATTTTTGTTTCCCGTCCCTGTTTTAATGGTTGGACTGGTCACCGTCCTTTCCAATCAATCCGGCCCCTCTCAATTTCGTTCCCGATTGGGACTCACATTGAATCTTCTCACGGTTCCTGCGTTTCTCGTAATGCTCAATTCAGACGCCAACCACAAACGCGTTGGATCGGTTGGAATGCATATTCACCAAAGCTATTACTACCACACTTCTACCTACTTGTTGTATGCTTTGCAAAACGCAGAAAGCCCGGAGGAATACATGCGTCTGGAGGATGAAATGCTGGAAAAATTGCTTCCGAATGGAACAAAGGGAAACGATCCCGAACTTTACGATATCCTCATCGATCGGGGTATGATGGCACTTGAAGTAGAAAAAAATCCGGAATCAGCGCGTGATTTTTTTCTTCGGGCCTATGACTTCCAACGGTTCAAACCTGGGCACATCGCTCTGGTGGAAAGAGCCAATCAACCGTTCTTCGCTTCGAATGCCGTTCCTTTGAAAGATGCTGAACGCAGCCAAAACATGATTGCCGAAGCCATGCAACTGGGCTACACCGAAAAGAAGAGGTCCGAAGCCATCGTGCTGTTACAGGATGCAATGCTTTTCGATCCGGGGAACTCAGATATCGTCTTTCAACTTACCCAAATGGCTTTTTTAGAGGGGATGTATGATGAGGCTGAGTTGTACAGTGATGAGTTGCTGCGAAGAAAATATCCGCATGAATTACAGGCACTGAGGATTACCATTCAAATGAAACTGGAAACCGGCAAATACAAGGCATGCAAACGGCTTTGCGAACGGCTTCTTGAATTGAATCCACAGGACAAATTGATCCGTACCGTTTATGAAAGGATTGAGGCGGATGACCGTCTTGATGAATTGAAATTTTTATTCCAGCGATCATGAATCTCGACACCCTTCAATCAGAAATAGAACGTTGCAAAATCTGTCACGGACTTCCGTTAGGTCCGCGCCCGGTGGTTCGATTCAGCACTACGAGCAAAATTCTGGTCATCGGGCAAGCTCCGGGAACGAAAGTGCATGCATCCGGAATTCCCTGGGATGATCAGAGCGGAAAACGCCTTCGCGAATGGCTGCTGGTAGAACCCGATTTGTTCTACGACACGTCCATTTTTGCGATTGTCCCGATGGGGTTTTGCTACCCCGGAAAAGGGAAGTCAGGAGATCTGCCACCGAGAACCGAGTGCGCGCCGCACTGGCATCAGCGTATTCGCGATCAGCTTCCTGAAA
>JAURNA010000155.1 GCA_030830385.1 Crocinitomicaceae bacterium
ATTACCTTTGTTCAAAATAAGGCGATGAATTACATCTCTGTTCAACAGGCAAAAGACGATTGGGCTGGTGGAAGTCTGGTCATTGTCGATATTCGCGAAGATTATGAGTTGAAAATTTGCTCGATTGGGGCATTGCACATCCCTATGTCTGAGATTTATCAGCGTATTTCTGAAATCCCCACAGAAAGAACGGTTGCCATCATGTGCCGAACTGGCAAGAGAGCAGAAGCCGTTGCAAATTCACTCAGAGTCGATCACAATCGAACAAATGTTCACGTACTCGAAGGAGGAATCATCAACTGGATTGAAGTGAATGAGCCATCGCTAGAGACCTACGAATGAAAAATCGATCACTTGTTCAGCACTTGGTCTTGTCCTTGAAAGGAATGGCTATGGGTGCAGCGGATGTAATTCCCGGAGTTTCCGGAGGGACAATTGCGTTTATTTCCGGAATATACGAAGAACTCATCGAGAGTCTCAATAATATCAATTTCGGAGCCCTGAAGATTTTGTTGAAAGATGGAGTTGCCGAATTCTGGAAACACATCAACGGTACTTTTTTCGTAGTTCTCTTCGGAGGAATCATCATCAGTATCCTCTCTTTGGTACGTCTCGTGACCTACCTTTTGAAAAATGAACCCGTTCTCTTATGGAGCTTTTTCTTTGGATTGATCGCAGCCAGTGTCTGGTTGGTCGGAAAGGGAATCAAGAAGTGGAACGCCGGAGTAATCATTTCGATGTCAATTGGAACCGGAATAGCGTTCTACATTTCAACGATTCAAACCGTGGCTCATGTTGACACAAAATTGTACATCTTTTTAAGCGGAGCTATCGCGATTTGCGCCATGATTCTTCCGGGAATTTCCGGTTCGTTCATCCTGATTCTTCTGGGCAGTTACGGATTGATCACAGATGGATTGAAAGAAGTTGATCTCGTTGTAATCGGATTGTTTGCCCTGGGTTGTATTACCGGACTGATGAGTTTTTCTCGCTTGCTAAAATTTTTATTCTCCCGTTTTCGGGAAATTACCGTGGCAGTTCTCACGGGATTCATGTTGGGATCGCTCTACAAGGTCTGGCCATGGAAAAATCAGGTGGGCAGTGAACCTCTGGTGGTGCACTCAGACGGTGAGAAAGAATGGGCGATGCAGAATGTCCTGCCGGGAGATTTTAGCGGAGACGACCAGCTTTTATATGCGATTGGTTGTGCACTCGCAGGATTGTTGGTGATCATCGTTTTGGATCGTTTCGCACCGAAAGATAAATGAAAAAATACGGTCTGATTGGAAAAAAGCTGGGACATTCGTTTTCCCGGGCATTCTTCACAAACTATTTTGAACGTGAAAGTATTGATGCTGTGTATGAAAATGTACCCGTAGCAAGCGAAGATTCCCTCGGTTCGGTATTGAAACAAGGATATGCCGGACTCAATGTCACCATTCCCTATAAAGAATCGGTCATTCCTTTTCTCGATGATCTGGATCCCACCGCGCATGAAGTTGGAGCCGTTAATACGCTTATTCAAAATGATGGTCGCTGGATCGGGCACAACACAGACATCATCGGTTTTCGCCGATCCCTGAAACCCTTTCTTACGCACATGCACGAGCGAGCCCTTATTCTCGGCACGGGAGGAGCGTCAAAAGCAGTTGCATTCGTATTAAACGAAATCGGAATTGACTGCATTTGGATATCAAGAAATCCGCAAAAAGGCCAATTTGGCTATCATGAAGTCAATAAGCACATGTTAAACGCCTGCAAACTGATCATAAATTGTACACCACTCGGCATGTCTCCCGATAGTGATTCGTTCCCCGATATTCCTTACCATCACATAGGAGAAGATCATTTGGCTGTTGACCTCGTATACAATCCCGCAGAAACCATTTTCATGAAAAATGCCAGGACATTCGGAGCCATTGCCATAAATGGAGAAAGTATGTTGAGGGAGCAGGCGATGGAAGCCTGGAGAATTTGGAACAATGAGTGAATTGCTTCGAAAAATTGCAAAGGGCGAAGGTCAAACGCTGGATTTTAAATTCCGGATTGAAGATCAAAAAAAAATTGCGAGAACACTGTGTGCATTTGCCAACAGTGATGGAGGTAGCTTATTGATTGGAGTAAAGGACAACGGAAAAATTGCAGGCACGAATCCAGAAGAAGAATACTTCATGATAGAAGGCGCGGCGGATTTGTATACAAAACCTCCCGTCAACGTTGAATCTTCTGTATGGCAAGAAGGACATCATCTGGTGCTGGAGATCATCGTTCCGAAATCTGAAGTGAAACACAAAGCAATCGATGAATCCGGAAAATGGCGGAGTTTTGTTCGTGTAGACGACAATACACGAATGGGAAATAAAATCCTCGATCGCGTTTGGAACCTTCAGAACAGTGGAGCAGAGAAACCCGAAGCATTCGACGAGGATACGATGAATATTATCAAGAGCATTCGCGAAGAAGGACCACTGTCCATTTCTAAGCTCTATCGACTCAGTAACCTTCGGTTGAAACGGGTAGATCAAATCCTGTCTGTCCTTATTTATTGGAATGTAATAGAGATGATCTTGTCCGAAACCGGAACCACCTACCGCGTCCCGGAATAATAATTTATTGTAGATTTAGCCCACACAATAGGTGGATCAACCAAACTCTACTATCATGAATAAGGCTTTTTATATCATTGGTATCATCTTTGCAGTACTTTTCATGTTCGTCATTGGCTACTACATGGAAGAAGTGAAAAGTGCACGTTGGAGAGCATGGGACATAGACTTTTACGGTGACTTCGGTTCCCCATCTTATTCGTCTTTTGATGGCGGCAATAGCCCCTCCGACCTATCCTTTCAGGCAGCTTTGTTATCCCTGATTTTTTTCCTTTTCTATGCCGCAATGGACATTCTTGGGTTGGTAAAGGTGAAAACAAAAACCGCAAAAGTCCTTTCCATAATTGGCTTATGTTTCACGGGACTATACCTGCTCTGGGATTTGGTCGTATTGACAGATCCGGGAGCACTTGCATTTGATGACGTGGGCGGAGGATTTGTCCTCTACACGCTAACCATGTTGGCATTTAGCATTGTTGGGCTGGTTCAAGCTATTCGTTATGGCAAGATTAAGTACTCAGCAGCGAATACAGCGCCACCATTCACACAAAATCAGACCACGAGTCAAAAGACGACTGCCGCAACTGAGCGCGACCTGCTCGACTCTTAAAAAATCCTAATTTATTTTGAAGTCCTTCAAAATTTACTATAATGGGGATTGTATTATATAATTTATAACCGTTTAAAATGGGTAGACCAGCAACGAAGCCGGCGAGATTGAAAGATGGGTTTTACATTGAGGTAAAGAACCAAGGTAGTGGAGGTGTCTTAATCAGACGCGACACAAAAGAACAGATGTTACTCGCCGCAGAGGACTATTCCCGAATGAAACAGGTCACAATCCTTGGAGAAATGAAGAGTGATAAGTGGGTTGATAAAAAGAAAAAGTAGGGAACGTATCACACGATTTACGTGATTAAAT
>JAURNA010000156.1 GCA_030830385.1 Crocinitomicaceae bacterium
ATTCTCCACATCTTCCCCATCTATCAGCATTGGCTTTTTGGTCAACTTCACTTTGAAGCATTCCACTCCATCAGCCGGTTCCATTCCCATATACTCTGCCCTGTATCCATTCGCTTCCATGTTCAGGAAAGGATCCAGAAAATCACCAACTTCGCGTCTTGCGTTTTCCGTAGCTTCAGCATCGGATTTTTCAGGCTTCATGGTCATTTGACTCATTCCCCAAAGCACCTCTCCGTCGAATACACCTTGTTTCATATCCATTCCCATCACCGAAACGGATGTCATGGATTTCCCGTCTTTCATTTCGTATAACTCAATGGGAATACTCATCCCTCCAAACTCAGCCTCTGCTGTGATTTTGTATCCTTTCACTTCTTTCAGTACTTCACGTCCTCCGATGTTTTCAAAGTAATTATCCAGAATTATCTTGAGTGAATCCTGCGAGAACGAAAACCCTGTTGCAAATACAAGGAATGCTATAACTAGTATCTTTTTCATGTTGTTGTTTTAATGATTACAACCAATTTATACAGTTCTTATCCTGAGGAGAAGTAAAAAAGTATGAGCGGTAAAAGGGATTTATTTGGGGTTAAAATGCAGGAGATTCAGCATTCAATACAGAACCCGAAACATTCGTCTTTTGCTTTACGTAGCCGTTTAATCAACCATTTATGCACATCACTCAATCGGCTGTTTGCATTCCCAACGAACGCGTATTTTTGTAACAACTGCAAGCATTGACGTAAAAACAGGCAACCCACGCTAATCAGCAAACTGATACTCCATGTCATCACGGTAATTCCATGTGACAACCCGCCATTTTCCATTGCAGAGCAGTGAAGGAAATTTTATTATTTTTGGCTTTGATTTTTTAAACAACTTAGAACACGACTTATTAATTATTTAGGAACATGAAAAAGGTACTTAGTTCTTTCACATTTGTCGCAGCACTTACAATTGGTTTTGCGTACGCATCAGCAGCTCAAACGCAGCTAGAAGAACAAGATGCAACTGGGCAGGAGCAAGTTGACGAAGGAGCAGCAGAAGAAAATGCAAACTTGGCTTCGGAAGCAGCAACAGAAAGATCCGCTGAAGAAACGGCCGGAAATGAGAAAGAAGAAATTGATTTGGTTCAGAAATTGAAGCAAAAGTACATTGAAGGAGATCCTTTCTGGATGACGCCTGTATTGATCTGTTTGATTCTCGGATTAGCACTTTCAATTGAGCGTATTGTTTATCTGAATCTTTCCACCATCAATACGAAGCGTTTTATAGACGACGTTGAAACAGCGTTGAAGAACGGCGGTGTTGATGCAGCAAAAGACGTGTGCCGAAATACGCGCGGACCAATCGCATCGATCTATTATCAGGGGCTCGATCGCGCGGATGAAGGAATTGAAATGGTTGAAAAATCGGTGGTTTCATACGGAGGTGTGCAAATGGGGCTGTTGGAAAAAGGACTTTCCTGGTTATCACTCTTTATTGCGCTGGCACCCATGCTTGGATTCCTCGGAACGGTAATCGGTATGATTGCAGCCTTCGATCAAATTGTTGAAGATGGACAGGTAGCACCGACTACAGTAGCAGGTGGTATTAAGATCGCTCTTTTGACTACGGTATTCGGTTTGATCGCGGCGATTGTACTTCAAATTTTCTACAATTACATCGTTTCGAAGGTAGACAGCCTTGTAAATGAAATGGAAGATGCTTCGATCTCCCTTGTGGACATGATGTTGAAGCACGGAACAACGAAAGCATAAGTCCCGGACTTTGCTTTTTTGACGAACATTTTAATTCTTCCGGATTATGAATGAAAATAGAATGAACTTAATGATGACAATCCTGAAAGTCAGCCTGGCTGTTATCGGGGGACTTATCTGTTTCTTTCTGTTCTTTGGGCCGAACCCCGACGCTACTGAAGCTGAAAAGGAAGCCTTTATGAACGGACCCTACATGAACCTTGGTGTTTATTACACAGGATTCATTGTGCTGACAGGATTGGCAATTGTTGTCCTTTTCTTCGTGATGCAGCTCATCACAACACCGAAAAAGACACTGATGTCAATCGCTGGAATTGTAGCAGCGCTGATCATCTTCATGATCTTTAAATTGGCAGGTACTTCCGACACCAACGAATCACTTCAATTGGCAGAAGATGTACACGTATCCGATGGAACCCTGGCTACAACAACCGCCGGAATTTACACGGTAATAGTGGCAATTGCAATTGCTGCCCTCGGAGCGATCTTGTTACCGCTTTATGCACGAATCAAAAAATAGGAAAGCATGGCAAAGCGAGAAATACCCGAAATTAACGCCGGCTCGATGGCCGATATCGCTTTCCTGCTATTGATCTTCTTCCTGGTAACCACTACCATGGACCGGGACAAGGCGTGGATTCGTAACATTCCGAAGAAAATCGAAGTTCCGATTCCACCAGAACCCATTGAAGAAAGGAACATCATGGCAATCAAGGCCAATGATGCCAATCAATTGATGGTACGTGGCGAACTCATGGAAAATCCGGATAACATTTCGGAGAAAATTCTTGAGTTCTATCGAATGAATGAGCAACTATCTCAAGCAGAAACGGAATCTGCCGCGGCCAATCCCTCTCACCCCGGGTACAACTACCCGTTTTATACCCGTATTGATTTAAACTACATCAAAGCAAAGAAGAAGGAAGCAGAAGCTGCGGTTGACGAAGCGGATATGAACCCGAATGTAGATGCTGAATTTGTGCGGTTCCTCCAGAGTATTGTGGACGGTTGGGACGACAAGAAAGAAGCATTGCAGTTTTACGGAAAGCCCATACTTCCTGAAATTTCGACCCAGGCTCACGTTCGTATCGAGGTGAAGCAAAAAACCAATTACGGTTTGTTTGCAAAAATTCACTCCGAAATCGAGGAAGCCATCTTTGAATTGCGCGATGCTACAGCGAAAGACCTCTGGGGAGTCAGCTACAAAACGATATCGGCACGAGTGGATACAGATGACCGGGAAAAGTATGCAACTGAGTTCAACCAATTCGACTTACTGGAGTTGCTGTACCCGAGAAGGATCATTGAAGTTACACCGAAATAGGATTGCGATATGTCAAAGTTTAAAAAAGACAAAAAGAAAAGTGCACCAAGCGTAAATACATCGTCGCTTCCTGACATCGTATTCATGCTTTTGTTCTTCTTCATGGTTGCAACAACCAGTAAAGAATCAGACCCTACGGTGAAGGTAGTCCAGCCAGAAGGAATTCGAACTACCGATATGACTCCCTTTAAGCAGCGCTCGGAGATTGATTTCCTCTATCTGGGGAAACCCAGAAACGCCGCGCGGGCTGACCAGTTCAAGTTGGGGTATGCCCTCTTTCTTGACAATGTGGCCCAGCCAGATGTGAATGAGTTGTACAACACGAACGCGATCAAATCGTGGAAATTGGATAAGTTTGAATCAAAGCCGGAGACAATGAAAAAAGACATTGTAGACGTTATCACGTGTATCAAGGCCGATGAAAACGCTCCGTCTGTACTCATATTTGATATACGAAAAGAGCTACAGGATATCGATGCCCTGAAAGTTGCCTACGCGGTTCGGGACAACTCGAATCTGTAAGATATTCTACATTTTACCAATCCCGGTAAGGTTATTCCCTGCCGGGATTTTTTTATTTTAGATCATGCTAAATTTTGAACATTACAACCCCACCCGCATTGTATTTGGCAAGGATCAATTGCCGAGGTTGCCGGAGCTTCTCAATGAACACGGAGCAACACGCATACTGCTTGTCTATGGCGGAGGAAGCATTTTTCGAACCGGACTTCACGAAAAAATTGTGGCACAACTTTCCCGTTTTCATGTATCGGAATTCGGAGGCGTGGAACCCAATCCGGAATACACCACATTGATGCGTGCCAGGGAACAGGCCCGGGAAGAGAATATTGACTTTATTTTAGCTGTTGGTGGAGGTTCTGTGATCGACGGTGTGAAATTCATTTCCGGAGCCATTCACTACAACGGTGACCCATGGGAAGTACTGGAAAGAAAAGAAGGATGTACCTTTACCTCGGCTGTTCCGTTTGGCACCATTCTTACACTTCCTGCAACGGGTTCGGAAGCGAATTCCGGTGCGGTCGTGAATCGAAGTGAAATTGAAGCAAAACGTACGATGGGTGGACCTCATTTCTTCCCAAAATTCTCGCTTTGCGATCCAACACAGGTTTCCACCTTACCCCAACGACAAATCGCCAATGGAATTACCGACGCCTTTGTCCATGTTTTAGAGCAATACCTTACCTATCCTACCGGAAATTACTTACAGGAACGTCAGGCAGAAGCCATTCTTTCCACGCTCATCGAAATCGGACCCGGAGTAATTGGGAATCCATCGGACTATGAGCTCGCCGCAAACCTCATGTGGTGTGCCACTCACGCCTTGAACGGAACATTGCGCTGCGGAGTCCCCACGGATTGGACAACCCACATGATTGGCCATGAATTAACGGCATTCTACGGTATTGATCACGCCCGAACGCTGGCCATTATCGGTCCACGACTCTACGAAAACTCACTGGACGAGAAGAAAGAAAAATTAGCTCAATACGGTCGTCGCGTATGGCAACTCAGCGGCAAAGATGATGAAGTCGCGAAACAGGCCATTCAGAAAACCGAGGGCTTTTACCATCAATTGGGAATCAAAACAACCGTTTCGGAATATACCCAAGAAACCAAAGGACTCGCCCAACGAATAAGGGGTGTATTTGAAGAACGCAACTGGGTAGAAATGGGCGAACGAAATCAGTTTTCCCCCAATCGGATTGAAGCCATTGTAGAAGCGGCAATATGATCAAACTACACCCGATATTCCAATTGCGCGAAGAGCCCACGGAAGCCATTATTGAGCTTCTCGAATCGGTGACTTTGGGAACCAACGGAGCCCAATACCGCCACCTGGATACCCGGAGGCATATTCAGCAAGTGGATCAACCCCTGTTTCTCAGTCTGGAACGCAACGACCGCGTACTCGGAAATGTCACGTTTTGCCGACGAAACGGACATTGGTACATCCGATACTTTGCTTTTGATTCCCTGCTTCAATCAGGTGGTAAAACGAAAACAAGGTCGAAAGAAGGACGCTTGAAATCCGAGTTGAATCACTTCTTTGATTCGGTGCTGAATGGTGAATTTGGCGAATCGGTTGATCGCTTCTACGCTTATATTGACCCGCGCAACGCAAAAAGCCTGTGGATGAGTGAAACACTGGGTTTTGTGCCGTGTTCCACGCTCGTAACTCAAACTTTTAGCCGAAGAAAACCCAATAGGAATACAAGGGTAAAAGAACACCAAGATTGGAAGCCGTTCTCACAAATGGTGAGATCCAAATTCGGAGCATATCGATTTTACCTGGAAGACCACACCTCTCGCGCTCCGTTTTACGCAATTCATGATACAGATGGAAACTGCATTGCATTCGCAAAGGCCAGGATCGCCAATTGGGCCATTGATCGATTGCCCGGATACCTGGGAAAGCTAAACGTACATCTGATTCCCTTTATCCCGGTCATTCGAAGACTCATTCAGCCGAAACAACATCGCTTTGCTGTTCTGGAAGCCGTTATCGTCAAAGACAACGACCCCGCATTACTCACGGAACTATACGAAGGAATTCTATCTCACGCCCGAACCAACGCCTCAATTTGGTGGGTCGACAAGACTGATGCATTGTACACCGCCACAAAAAGTAAAATGAACTGGGGGGTTCTCGACAAAATAACGGGTCGCGCTGAGGTAATGGTCGTTGAAAAAGGAAAACCCAGCAATGTACAAACGCCGGTTTTCACCAGCGGATTTGATTTTGTGTAAAAGGATCAAAAATTCGAATCATCGATTATTCCCAGACGTTGTTGAGCAGAGGTGTTTACCTTGTATCTGCGGTGAATGGTAATGTGAAAAAAAATGGAGTCAACCGCGAAGTACACGAGCATAATCATCAATAACGCTCCCTGGTCCATCGTAGTATCGTCGATGATAAGAATTCCGAAGAAAACCATGATTGATCCCAGAACATGTAGTCCCTTCGTAATTCGTAATTCATAATTCATAATTCATAATTCATAATTCATAATTCATAATTCGTAATTCATAATTCATAATTCGTAATTCG
>JAURNA010000157.1 GCA_030830385.1 Crocinitomicaceae bacterium
GCTGCTGGGACTGAGGAACAATGGCTGGGATTCTACACAGGTGATCGCAGTTGAAACGGAGGGAGCAGCATCATTTTATCAAAGCTACCGTGCAAATCAAATCATTGAACTGGAAAAAATCTCAACGGTGGCTACAAGCCTGGGTGCAAAAAAAATTGCCCTGGAAGCATTGAATCTATCGAAAGAGTTCAACGTTCAGCCATATCTGGTTTCTGATAACGATGCCATTCGGGCTGCCAACAGATTTTATGATGAATGCAATGCACGGGTTGAAACGGCTTGTGGTGCATCTTTGTCCATACCGTATTTTCATACGGACGTATTGCCTCAAAAAGAATCTACGCTTGTCATTGTTTGTGGCGGTATGAATACAACCGAATAAGATTGCTCTTGCGATTTTGATTTTTTTTGATGCATCGTTCCCTTAACTCCCGAGGAACGCAGAAAACCTGTGCCCTATCGCGGTCCTACCGGGTAATTCTGTACCTGAGAAAAAATGGTGCGAAATCCTGAAAAAAGCGAACATTGATGCATCAAATGGGCAACCTGAAAAGGGCTGGCTCCACGATAAAGCAATCATCTCCAAAGCAAAGGTGTCAGCCGGCTATTTGCCACTCCTTGATGGCATCGATCGGGCTAATGAGCATCAAAACGTTCAACGTGAGGTTGTCTTTGATCCACCATAAGCAAAACAACTCAATTGCCACGAATAATACGACGCTCCATTTCCATCCCACATAGCGTGCAACAAGGAAACCTATTGAGCAAGAGAATATATCCCCGAAGGAATTGAAAATCGTGTCACCGGAATATCCCAAAGCAGCCGTTGCATCGCGGTAACGATTAATGATCAACGCGGAATTTTCAAGCATTTCCCAGCATCCTTCGAGCATGACTGCACCTACAAATCGACTTTGCAGAGAGAACTTTCTGAATAGCAATCGAAGCAGAAAGAAAAAGATGACGCCATGCAGAAAGTGTGAAAAGCTGTACGGATCGAGAAAATGTTGCGAATTATCTGAACCGTAAGCATCGCCAATCCAGAAATGCATATCACCATCTGCGGCTATCCAAAGTCGGCCTTGAGCGCGCAGGTAGATCACCATTACGGTGAGAAATGCGATCAATGTTGACCAAATTACGAGGGGTTTGCCGGAGCGAAATCGTTGCACAGTATATTCATTTATCGTGTTTCAAGGTAGGAATAGTGATCAATGTATTGATTTGAAATTCTCGTCCTATCGAAGAACCACTCACTTCGATCCTCCGGTCGGGAACATCATGTGCAGGGGGAACTGCCGGAATGTAACCCGCTATTTCTTTTTGAATGCGTTGATTGCGTTCACGGTGAAATCGGATAGAACCAGCTTACCGCTCATTGCTGCGCGCTCCAATAGAAGTTCGTCCCAGTCTTCTGTACCTTCCCAAAAACTGGTTTTGAGTAAACGCATAGCTTCGGGATTGGATCCGGCCAATTTGGTTACGAGTTCCCGTATACGCTCGTCCATTTCTTCGACAGAATTGTGTAGTTCAGCGTACAGGCCATTTTCTCGTGCCCATTGAGCCGAACGCCATTCTGTTGCATTGATCGCCAACTGACTCATCGCTGATGTACCAATTTTACGTTCTACGGCCGGTCCAACTACAAATGGTCCAATTCCAACGGCCAATTCTGACAACTTTACATCCGCATATTGCGTTGCATAGCAATAATCCACTGCGGAAGCAACACCAACACCACCACCAACGGCTTTGCCATGCACTCGACCGATGATCAGTTTCGGGCATTTACGACATGCGTTGATCACGCTGGCAAATCCTGAGAAGAACTTCTTCCCGGTTTCGAAATCTTCAATTGAAATGAGTTCATCAAAACTTGCACCGGCGCAAAACGCACGATCACCTGAAGAACGAAGCACGATCACCTTCACCTCTTCACGCGCCCCCAAATCTGTAATGGTATCGGCTAGTTTCTGAAGAATTTTCCCTGGCAGAGAGTTGCTCAATGGATGACCAAATTCAAGGGTGGCGATGCCTGAGGCATCAACTGAGTATTCTACGTGTCCCTGATCTACCGCTTCCAACATACCTATCGCTTATTTCTGTCTCTGAATGAATGCTTCCGATCTCTGTTGAATGACTTTTTCTTGTTGCCATCTTCGTTTTTCTTCTTCGGACGATTCCCTTTTGGAGATGCAATCTTCACGTCGATCTTACGACCATTCACTTCCATTCCGTTCAGTGCTTGAATTGCAGAAATAGCATGGTCAGAATTGAGCATTTCCACATAACCGTATCCAAGGGACTTCTTTGTTCGTTTGTCATAAACGACGTGTGCGTAGTGAACCTCGCCAAACGTACCGAATGTCGTACGCAAATCATCTGAAGTGATTTCCCAGTCAAGGTTAGCGATAAAAATATTTGTCATTCGAGCCTAAATTATTTGAGTGTGAAACTATCTGAACCGATGAGATGTCCCCGGCAATAAATACGAACTTTGTAGTTCCCTTTTGACATGCTCGCTCCGTTCAGATCGTAGTAAATAATGACGTCGATACTCTGACGCGTGTAGTTAATCTCTTTTTTATCCGTATATGCTACCGTAGAGCCTGATATGGTTTTCAGTGTATTGCTTGATCGTTTTTGCAGGACTTTTCCATCCGGACCGGTAATTTGCATGTATACGGGCATACTTCCGGTTTGTGCCACTGCGTTGCTTCCGATTGTAAAGCTTGATTTCAACTGAGCCGCATTCCGGGCGCGGGTCGTTTCACCCATTTCCCCGCCCAGTTTCGCTTTGAGTGCTCCGGAGCTAAATGCGTATGCTGAAAGTTTCGACGCCGCATCCAATTGTTCATTGACCGCATTGAGGTCATTCTGTGCCTGATCTCTCTCCTGCGTTGTTGTTGCCAGTCGACTATTGGTTGAATCCAGATCGTTTGTGAGTTGGAGATTGAGCGTATTCAAAGAATCAATCTGTACAATGTAGCCCCGCATGATCTGCTTCATGGTTTCGATTTCCTTACGGGCCAACATCAGTTGGTGAGCACTGAGATTCTTGTTCTTTTGTAAATCTTCCTGCAATTGAAGAATCTTCGCTTTTTGCTCGTTCAACTCCACTGATTTCGAAGCATCTTTCTTGATCAGAGCATCATAGGTCTCCAGCATGTTCTTGAAGTCCGTCCTGAGATCACTCGACATATTGTCCACATAGCCGGAAAGCATTTCGTTCATTCCGTCCATGTCACTTATCAGCGACTGATTTTCCAGGCTACATTCATCGAGCTGCTTGTTCTTGGACGACCACAAATAAGCCATAAATCCGAGGCCTATGCACAAAAGCAAGATGATCACAATGAATGCACCGTTGCTTCTTTTGCTGTTAGGTATTTCTTCCAATTCACTCATATCTGGTCTTCTTGCGTTATTTACTTATACGGTGAAACCCGACAAAGGTTCAACATACCTGAAGCAAACACCGCGCCACTACACCTCCTCAAGTGTGAACGAATAGCTTTCCATGATTTGGTTGGACAGGATTTTTTTGCAGGCCTCCTCCACTTTGGCGTCTGCTTCCCCGCGGCTGGCCGCTTCTACGAACAAACGGATGTGCTTACCAACGCGCACTCCATCAATCATTTCCAATCCGATGTTTTTCATACTTCCTGTGACCGCCTTTCCCTGAGGATCTAACAGGGCATCCAAAGGCATCACGTCAATCTCTGCTTTAAATCTCATTTTTCTTTTGGTTGCAGCTTGTTTTCTATAACTGATAATACCAAATACAAAAATACGATTAAAGCCAACGCCCACGCGACAAAAAAGATAATTAATCCCGAACTTATCAACAAGAAAATGTAACGGAATTCGTTGCCTTTCCAGCCAAATGATTGAAATTTAAGCGAGAACAGTGGAAGCTCCACAACCAGCATTACACTCATAATTACCACGAAGAAACAAATGGTTACAGGATGGAATACCCAAAAGGAGATTGTGTCGCTTATTTCGAAAACGCCTGCTTCATAATACGATCCGAGTGGGAAAGCCATGAAGAAAAGAGCGTTTGCCGGCGTTGGAAGACCGATAAACGAAGTCGTCTGACGGGTGTCTAAATTGAATTTTGCAAGGCGGAAAATTGAAAAAAAAGGAATCAAAAGTGGTATCAAAATCCAGGGATATTCCATCATCAAACCTTCGATTCGAATCGGACCATCCCACACATTGTTGATGCCTTCCCTGTAGACCTGTTCCATTTTCATGTGAAACGCATATTCTTTCAATAGGGCAAAAATCATCACTCCGGGAGCTACCCCAAACGTAACCATATCGGCCAGTGAATCGAGTTGCTTGCCCATTTCACCCGATTCGCCCAGTCTGCGGGCGAGAAATCCATCAAAAAAGTCGAAGATCATCCCGGCAAAGACAAGAAAAGGAGCCAAATCCAGTCGACCTCCCAGTGCCAAAATAATAGCCAAAACCCCGGAAAGCATATTCGCCGCAGTCAATAAATTGGGTAATTTGAACATCCGATGCAATAAAAAAGTTACTTGAGCGTCTACGATTAGCAACGTAATGCACTAAATTTACGTTTTACTAATAACGCGAAAGAACACAATTTTTTGACGAAAAAATTGTTAAAGTGCTGTAAATTTCTCCAACTTGAAATATATTGTGAAAATGAATACTCTCTTTTCTGCTGTGCTTATTTGTGTTGCTTCTGTTTCTTTTGCTCAAACTGACTCCGAAACTGGGGAGTCCTTGACCGAAACCGTAGCTCCTAAATATTCGAATGAATTTTTGGCGATTGGTGTAGGAGCCGATGCACTTGGCCTTGGAAACAGTGTTGTAGCCCAAACCGGAAGCGTCAACTCCGGTTATTGGAACCCGGCAGGCTTAGCACATGTGGACAAATGGCTGGAAGCGGGGCTGATGCACTCAGAGTATTTCGCGGGAATCGCGAAGTACGATTACCTGGGACTTGCGCACTCCATTGACGATAGAAGTACAATCGGTTTTACCGCCCTTCGGTTTGGTGTGGATGACATTCCCAACACAACGCAGCTGATTGACAATAACGGAAACATTGATTACGATCGAA
>JAURNA010000158.1 GCA_030830385.1 Crocinitomicaceae bacterium
CGAGAATGCGCTCTTTCACTTTATCCATGCCGTAATGATTCCGTTCGAGTATTTTTCTCGCTCGTTTCAGGTCCAGATTGTCCTTCGAGTATTCATTCCAGGGAAGGTCAAGCATTAAATCCAGGTAGTTTATTTGAACGGTGTATTCCGCTCCCTGGGGATTCATTCTGCCGAGTTTGTCAAGTTCCTTATCGAACAACTTTTCTACGGAAGATGACCACTTCTTTTTCACTGCGCGTTTGCGCATTTCCGTGATGTCCTGATCGTGTGGATTATCGCCCAATTCATCCTGAATCGTCCGCATCTGTTGGTGCAGAAAATACTCCCGTTGCTGACGATCCATATCCTTGCGAACCTTGCTTTGGATTTCGTTCTGCATTTCGAGCATTTGAATCTCGAGCGTGAGGTGCTCAAGCACCATCATTACCCGCTTACGGATGTCCAACTCACTCAACATCTCCTGTTTTTTGGAGACATCTGCATTCATGTTGGACGAAATAAAATTCACGAGAAACGTAGGACTATCGATGTTGCCGATGGCAAATGCTGCCTCAGAAGGAATGTTGGGGCTCTCCTGTATGATTTGCAATGCCAATTCCTTAATGGACTTGAACATCACTTGCATTTCTTCATTGTTCTCGTCGATGCGGGACTCGGGAAGCAATTTAATTTTCGCCTTCATGTAGGGTTCTGTCTGGGTCGGTTGTTCCAACTCAAACCGGCGTTTCCCCTGAATGATCACTGTCGACGTACCATCCGGCATTTTCAGCAATCGAATGATTTGTGCCACCGTTCCTACGTTGTGGAGATCGCTGAATTCCGGGGATTCTTTCGAGGGATTCTTTTGTGAAATCACCCCAACGGTGCGCGAACCTTTGTTGGCATCCTGAATCAATCGGATGGATTTGTCTCGGCCCACGGTGATCGGAATCACGACTCCCGGAAACAGTACATTGTTTCGCAACGGCAGAATGGGAAGTTCATCCGGAAACGCTTGCTTGTGCATGTTCTCCTCTTCCTCTGCCGATATGAGAGGAATGAATTCAGCGTCGGACTCAATTCCCGACGTGAACGCTACCCAATCTTGTTCAATTTTATCGTTCATGTAATTGCTACGACTTTAACGGTCAATCTGTCAGTTGTTGACATGCTGACACTTCTTTCAGTATGCGTATTGCTTATCTCAAAGGCTGTGCCATAAGGCGAATGCTGCTATTTTGTCTCATTCTCTGTCAGAAAGGTACTTGAGCACGTTGATTTCTTGATCCGATAACTGACGATTTCGCCGAATCATCATATTGTTCATGCTTTCGAGTGCTTTGGCAAAATCGAACTGTTCCTCTCCCATCCCCCAGGTAAATGATCGGATTTTTTTGGGGGGAAATTCAGCTCCGAATACATTGGCCGAAACACCAACGACTGTTGCTGTGTTGAACATCGTATTGATTCCGCATTTGGAGTGATCTCCCATCACAAGCCCCATAAACTGAACGTCTGTTTGTTCGAATTGCCCGGTGGTATACGAGTAGGTTTTCACTTTTCCGTAGTTGTTCTTCAGGTTGGATGTGTTGGTATCTGCCCCCAAATTACACCATTCTCCTACGAGCGTATTTCCGAGGAAACCGTCGTGACCTTTGTTCGAATATCCGTAGAAGATGCAGTTATTCAACTCACCTCCAACCTTGCAATGCGGACCGAGTGTTGTGGGACCGTAGATTTTCGTCCCGAGTTTCAAAACACTGCCTTCCGCCATGAACAAACCACCGCGAACGATTGATCCTTCCATGATTTCCGCGTCTTTCCCAACGTAAATGGGCCCATTGGTCGCATTCAGAATGCATCCTTCTACGCTTGCTCCTTCTTCCAGAAATAGTGCATTTCCGGAATCAATAATTGTGTTTGTAGCGGAAATTTCCTGCGATTGTCTTCCGTTCGTAATCAGGTCGAAATCTGCTTGCAACGCCTGTGCGTTCTTCTGATAAAGTTCCCATCGCTTATTGAGAACCAAGAGTTCACCTTCGAATGCTTCCGTACGGTCGCCGTTTCCTCGGATTGCGATCGTCTGACCTTCGTATACGATTCGGGTATCCGGGCGAAGTTCCAGCACGGCATTCATCAATTCAGCGGTGGGAATCACCCATCCGGCCAGGGAAATGGCATCGTTGAGCTCAGGGAATAAGCCTGAGAGATACGATTTTGTTCGATAGCCAACCTCAATCCCGGGAACCAGTAGCTTGCAGCGTTCATCGTTCGTCAACCCTCCCATTCGCAAATTGCCAACAGGTCTTGTCAACGTTAACGGTGCAAATTCCTCCCATTTCCCCAAATCATCCAGATTGATTCTCATATGTCAAGTATTTCAGTTGATGCCAGCGTTTTCTTCGATTCATTTTTTGAAACCAGCAGCAGTCCTGCGAATGCGAATATTGCATTGACCAGAATCAATTCGAATCCAAACTTATAATATCCAAATACTCCCGGTTCATTGCCCATCAGCGGACTTCCTGTGGATAATGTCCAGGCCACAATCGTAAGTGCAATTGCTCCGATGGAAACAAATAGAACATTCAGGTCCGAAACCCATCGTTTGGTTATGATTCCAAAGAAGAACATTCCAATGAGCGGTCCGTACGTAAAACCGGCGAATTTCATCAAGAGTCCAATTGCAGATTCTTCGGTTGTATACCGAAGAAGAATGACAACGAGTATGACAATGGCTGACATTATGATGTGTACGACTTTTCGAATGCGCTCCTGCTCGTTTTTCTCGCGCTTTTCGATTCGGAGGAAATCGACCGAAACCGAAGTTGTGAGAGATGTAAGCGCAGAATCTGCGCTGGAGTATGCCGCCGCAATTAATCCAAGCAAGAAGAGAACTCCAATCAAAGGGTTTGCGCCATCGCTCATGGCAACAGCAGAGAAAAGCAAATCCGATTTTTCATACGCAATCTCCGGGTTCTGCAGAGCGTACATGTACAAAAGTGCACCCAACCCAAGGAAAACAAGATTTACGATAACCAGCAACGACGCCATGGTGATCATATTCTTTTGTGCGTCTCGTGCAGATCGACAGCTGAGGTTTTTTTGCATCATATCCTGATCGAGGCCAGTCATACCAATCGTAATGAACATTCCTCCCAAAAAATGTTTCAGGAAGTGATTACTGCTATTTATGTCGTCAAAGAAGAAAATGCGGGAATAATTGCTTTCCGAAACAGCACTGACCACCCCACCCTGTTCTCCCAGATTCAAGGCATCGGCAATGAACCAAACGGTAAGTACCAAAGAGAGCAGCATAAAGGCAGTTTGTAAGGTATCGGTCCAAACAATCGTGCGGATTCCGCCTCGATTGGTATAAACCCAGATCAACGCAACGGATAGTACCACAGTCGCCTCAAAAGGCACGCTCAGGTCATTGAACAGAATGGATTGCAGCACATTGGCTACCAGAAGAAGGCGAACGGATGCTCCGATAACCCTCGACAGCAAAAAGAACGAGGCTCCTGTTTTGTAACTGATCCAGCCGTAGCGCTTTTCAAGGTACTCATAGATTGAAGTGACGTTCAGGCGGTAGTACAAGGGAAGTAAGACGAAGGCAATAATCAGATAACCGAAGAAATAACCAAATACCGCCTGCATGTAACTGAATTGATTTGCCTCGTTGCCCACCCAGCCCGGAATCGAAATGAAGGTGACACCGCTAAGCGACGCTCCGATCATTCCAAATGAAACGAGGTACCATGGCGACTTTCGGTCGCCCAGAAAGAAGGTGGAATTGGTCGCCCGGCGTGAAGTGAGAAAGGATACTCCCAACAACATCGCGAAGTAGGCGACAAGAACGAAAACTATCAAGGTATTCGACATCTGACGTTAATCTCCGGTAAAAATAGCAATCTGAAAACACCCGTTTCCAAATGTGCTGAATAATTGCGCACCTTTTTGGTGAACCAACCGGCTACCCGGCTGTAGAGTACAGTAGAACTTTTGGTATGGAAAGAACGAAAGAATGGAACCTCTCGTACAGTTCAGGTTGCTGAATTGAACGTTGAAGGAGTTCTCGACCCAATTGCATCGACTTTTTCAACCAACATCAAATCGTAAGGTGTTACTTTTCAAACGATTTAGAATTCTATATTTGTACCGTTACAAACCAGCAGTATGGAGACGATCCTTTACCAACTCGCGTTGATCATTTTACCCTCGGGAGCCGTATTATTGACAGCCGTGTATTTCCTTCGAAAAGCAGCAGAACGTGAAATTCGGGCAGCACAAATTGAATTGAAACGGGAACGTCAGAAATACTTTCTTCCGTCGCGTGCAGAGGCATATCAACGTGCGGTTTTGTTGATGGAGCGCATCCATCCGAACAGTCTGGTTATGCGGCATCACAACCCCGGATTGCCTGCGATGGCGATGCAAGCAAAGCTGCTGGATTCGATTCGCGAAGAATACGAGCATAACATCGCGCAACAATTGTTCATCTCTCCGGGTGCCTGGGAAATGGTTTCCAAATCAAAGGAAGAAACGGTGAAGATCATCAATCTCGCGGGAAAGCAAATGGAGCCTGCATCAATGGCGATGGATCTTTCTGCAAAAATTTTTGAAATCGTGAGCGAAGTGGGGACCTTGCCAACTGAAATCACGGTGGGGCAGCTGAAAAAAGAATTCCAGAAGCTTTTCTAAACCGATGCCGGAACTTGAAATTCTTTGCCCGAAATGCGACTGGAAGCCGGATGCAAGCAGTCGATGGACCTGTACCTGCGGGAATCTATGGAATGTATTCGAAACGTACGGTCGGTGCCCGAAATGCACCCGAATCTGGCGCGAAACCGAATGCCATGATCAGAGCGTTGGTGGCTGTTCGAAGCAATCACCGCACATAGACTGGTACCGTAATCTCGATTCCATCATGCGAAAGGCAATTGCCAAA
>JAURNA010000023.1 GCA_030830385.1 Crocinitomicaceae bacterium
GCCAGTTTATTCTGGATGAATTCTACTTATCACAATTGCGCGCTAAAACGGGCTGGTGGGCCAATAAGTTCGGCGGGCAACTGGGCGCAAAAGGACGCATCACCATAGGAAAGCAACGATTCTTTTACCGGACCGAATACAACTTCGTTCGTCCATTCACATTCTCACATGTATCCGAAGCGCTGAACTATGGAACCCAGGGGACCAATCTTGCTCATCCATACGGCGGAAATTTCATGGAATTACTGGGTGAGCTCAAATGGAACCATACGAAATGGGACGTACGACTTTTTACCAATTACTTTTTACGCGGTGCAGATCGGGACGGTTATTCATTTGGTGGGAACGTTTACCAGTCGTACGTCTCGCGTGAAGAAGATTTCGGTCATTATATCGGTCAAGGACTTCAGCAAAATGGTTGTAATTTGATGCTCACAGTCTCCTACAAAATGACCCATCACGGAAACATACACGCCTTCGTTGAGAATCATTTTCGGTACCTTGAGCAAGGAAAGTATTCGCGGTACATGCTGGTGGCAGGTATCCGAAGTCTGCTTTGGAACGACTACCGCAATTACTAAGGAAACCGATCATTATCGTTATGCGCTCGATTCGACCTTTATGGGGTACTCATCCTGAACAGTTCCATCCATCCCAATTATCGAATGAAACAAGAAGGTTCGGGACTACATGGAAACACCCGAAACGCTTCTGATTGACGAATGTCCCAACCACAGTGAAGGGTAGTACGATCGAGTGATGTGGAGAAGGAAAAATGGCAGCGATTTGGATTCAAATAGACAGCTTTGACAATTTGAAGCAAATCAGGGTTTTCAGATACGACTGATCGATTCCTGTATTTCGGAATCAAAACAAACACAAAAGGGTGCTCCATTCATATGAAGCACCCCTCTAACTGGGTTGTAGCTTGCGACGCTCAGGCAGTATTGATCTGCCGTACGAGCATCATGTGGTAGGTTAGATTGTGGTTACCGCCCTGCTGCCCTATATCACTATTACTCACCATATAACCTAAACGTTCGGCAGGGCGGGAAGTTGAGCTACAATCCAATCACATGTTTGATTTCGACTTCGGTCACATTGCGGACTTTTCCGTTCTGATTTGTGTAGGTTCGCTTCACAATTCGTCCGTGGATGGCAAGCATTTTGCCTTTTCCCCCGTAGTTCTCGATAAATCTGGCGATGTTTCCCCAGGCGAAAACGCGGTGCCATTCGACTTTCCGTTCGTTATTTTCCCCGGTCTTGTTAGTCGCGAGGTTGAAGCGCGCCACCTTCCCGCCATTCTCGAAATCCGTCACCTGAGCGATGTCACTCATATTTCCGATTAACGTTACGTGATTCTTTAGTGTTTGCATATCTGATCTGGTTCATTAGAGAATAATCATGTCATTTACTTCAACTTCGGAAATGAAGTGGCGCGTTCCATCACGTTCGTAAAACCGCGTGGCTAGTTTGCCTTCCACGGCAATCTTGAGCCCAACTTCAGCGAATTCCTCGATTATGGTTACCCAGCGTCCCCAGGCCGCAATACGATGCCAGTGACTTTTGGTGCGTGTTTTTCCCTCCGCATCCAGATAATGATCTTTTGTGCAAAGAGTAAACTGTGCTACTTTTCTGCCGTTT
Organism: Crocinitomicaceae bacterium; assembly: GCA_030830385.1. Taxonomy (GTDB): domain Bacteria; phylum Bacteroidota; class Bacteroidia; order Flavobacteriales_D; family Crocinitomicaceae; genus UBA4466. Next base: position 1,645 of record JAURNA010000023.1, read on the forward strand.
GGTAACTCGTAGAATCGCGGCGCCGAAGTCATCCGGCCAATCAAATTCACATGATTCGTATCACGCTCTTTGTGATCGAAGAAAATGGAACCCGCCCCTACGGTTCGGGCTCCATTTTGTAACTGTGTGGTAGGATTACTTCTCATTCTTGGCAGGTTGGGTAAGAATTAAGAACTCGTTCAACTCAATGGACGTTCCGTAGCGCTTCTCTCCGGATTTGGTCTCGTATGAATTGTTCACGAGACGCCCGTTCATCAGAATCTCATGTCCTTTACTCAACACACTGGAGACGCGATCTGCTGCTCTTCCCCAGGCTGTGATTGAATGCCATTGCGTATTTTCCTGCCATACGCCTTCTTTATCCTTGTAGGGCTCGTTGGTCGCTAGGGAAAACCGCGCAAGGGTACGTCCCGATTCCAACTTCACTACTTCCGGTTGGGCACCCAACCGACCTATCAAACTCACTTTGTTTCTCAACGTGCTCATACATTCTTTTTTTTGTTAAACATTGCGTTGTGTCTCTTCTCGGATGTTTGTTCCGATCAATCGACATTGCAAAGTTGCGGACACCTCCAAATTAGAATCGGTTGTTTGTCGTTTTCTGTCGAATATTTTTCGTTTGTACTTATTTGTTGTCGTATTTATAGCTGATTTTGTGGACATTAGGTTGTTTTTGAATCCGTATAATTTTTGTAAAATGAGGATATGAATGCGCTTATCGCGACAGCAAGTGTAAACCCTGAGATTTTGCTTGAAAAATGACTTATCTTTAGCGTGACTAAATGCGTATATTCATGAAGTTCTCCTTGTTTCGAAACCCTTTCGTTTTGTGGGTATGCCTTCTTGCTGGCTCTTCCGTGCATAATACTTTGAACGCCCAAACCATCATCTGGAGTGAAGATTTTGAAGAATACATGGATGGAGATACCATCGCGCAGAACTTCAACACAACAAATCCTTCGATCGATTGGAGCTATGGCCCCGGATCAATGGTTAACAAAGTTTTTGCAACCAATCCGATCAGCGAAAATCTCTCCTTCTATCATCGACAAGGGACTTCAACCTGGATGACGGAAACCATCGACATTTCTTCCTATTCAGGTGTTTCGATTTCTTTGAATTTAAATGAGTTGACTTGCGAAAACGGTGACAAAATCGAAACCTTCTACATACTGGACGGCAATTCTCCTATTGAGTTTGGTCACGGAAATGGCGACGGAAATTTCAACGATACGGTGAATACAGTAAACAACCTGAATGGAAATACATTGGTGCTGAGCATCATAACCACCAGTGATTCAATCGACGACAAACACAGGTTTGACAACATTCTGATTCAAGGTTTTTTAAATACGACCGGTGCCGATATTGTGACCGCTTGTGATTCCTTTACCTGGATGGATGGAAATACCTACACCTCATCCAATAACACAGCTACAGACACTCTGGTGAACTCCATGGACGGAGATTCCATTGTGACATTGAACTTGACAATTCTGAATTCCACCTCCGGAGTCGATACGATTTCCGCTTGTGATTCCCTTACCTGGATCAATGGCATTACCTACACCTCAAGTACAGATTTACCCACCTGGACGCTCACGAATTCGGTAGGCTGTGATAGTGTTGTTGCACTCAATCTAACTATTAACTCTGTTGATACAACCGTAAACCATAATGATCACATACTTCTCGCAAATACATTAGGAGCATCGTACCAATGGCTCGACTGTAACAATAATTTCTCGGCAATTGCAGGTGAAACAAATGCTTCATTCACAGCTGTATTGAACGGAGATTACGCAGTGGAAGTAATGGAAAATGGCTGCATCGATACCTCTGCTTGTTACTCGGTCACAACATTGGGAATTATCAAGAACTCGTTCGGAGCAGAATTCTCGCTGTACCCAAATCCAACCCGCGGTTCTTTTTCCATTGAATTCGGATCCGCCCAGGAGGTAATCAAACTCAACATCATGGACGCCTCCGGAAGGTCAATTACCCGCAAAAGCTTTTCGCAGGTTGACGAAATCGATTATTATTTAGAACAGCCAATAGGTGTATATGTTATTGAAGTATCAGATTCAAATGAGCATCGTGCCTTGATTCGATTAGTGAAGGAATAAAAACTCACACTTCCCTTCTTCACAAACAAAATAAAATCCGGATTATTTGGTAAAGCTGTGATGCAATCCTTCTCTGTTTCATTGTAATAATTATCAGACTTTTTGATTTTTCGGACTTTTTGTTCGTAGCTGACCGGAAGTCACGAAATTGGCAACGCAATCTGTCTGTGAAACCTAAACATAGCGAATCATACCCAAGAAAATGGTCAATAATGAGTATGCTAAAACAACCGGAAATATCCGCAAACTGAAATCAAACGGACTGATTTTCAAAGGAAAGAAGTAAAAACCCTTCTTCTTTTTTTTATTACAGGCAACTCAAACCTTATTTTTTGAGTCTATTAGTAGATAACTAGACTGTAATACATTTACGTCAACCACTGAATCACTGTTCTATGAAGTCAACCTTATTAGTCCTTGTTTTATCTACAACCGTGTTGTATGGGCAACAAGAAATCCAATCGGACTTATTAAACGTTAAAGAAATGTATTCGGAACAATGGACCGAATATGTTCAGCATCCTGATTTTTTAATTGAATACA
>JAURNA010000159.1 GCA_030830385.1 Crocinitomicaceae bacterium
AAGAATTACCCGCTATCCAAAAATCACCCGCGACAGGATGGTCGCCATCGTGATCTTCGCGATTATGACCGTAATTTTCTGGATGAGTTTCGAGCAGGCAGGAGGTTCGATGACGCTATTTGCCAACGACTTTACGGACAGGGTGATGACCGATAATTATTATTACATCTTCCTCATCGCGAACATATTGATCACCGTTGTTCCGATTTGTATTATCACATGGGTTCTTTTCAAGTTGTTTAAGCAAACATTTAAGAACTATCGCCTGGCAAATTCCATTCTGGGATTCAGCTTCCTGATCATTTGGGGCATCGTGATCTGGATGATCAACAGAGATTTGAACTCGACTTCGTACGTAATGAATTACAACGCGATCAAGACGCATGCCGTGGCAGATGAGTTTAACATGCATGAGTCGCGCACGGAAGCATTCAAAGATAATCTCAAGGGTGATGGGTCGTTTATGTTCATGACCGTAGCGGGTAAAGACACCACCTATGATGAAATCACGCCTGCAGAGATCAAATTCAATGGGGATAAAATCCAGCACAAGCATTCTGAAAAAGTGCGCAAATCCGAGTGGGAAGCAGAGCAGAAAGAGTTGGATAGCTTGTATGTGGCTGCCGTTATGGGAATCGATGACCCTTCGAAAGCAATGGTTGTCTATGAAGAGAAAGGGAAGAAGTATGAGGTTGCCATGGATCGCCTCTTCTTTGAAACGGTAATCACGGAGGAAACCGAGTATGCAGATTCCGAGATGGTGATCTTGAAAGAAGCTGAATTCATCGAACCTGTGAAGCATAACGTGGGTGACGAAGTCGCCATTATCAAGGTCAAAGAAAAATTCAAGTACTTAACGCAGGATAAAGAAAAAAGTGTACGCCAGAAAGCCAAGCAGAAGAAAGTAGATACAGGAATCGTAATGGCGAGCGTAAAAAAAATCAACAAAAATAAATTGGAAATTCCAGCTACGTGGTTTTTGATTTTGAACTCATTATTCATCATTACGTTTGCACCGCTTTTCTCGAAATGGTGGGAAAGTAAGTACAACCCAAGTGCCGCTTCAAAATACGGTCTCGGACTCATTTTGCTCGGAGTTGGTTTCGGAGCCCTTGCACTCGGCTCATCAAGCATTGAACCAGGAGCAAAAACAGCCTCCGTGAGCATCATCTGGCTGGTATTGGCCTACTTATTCCATACGCTGGGTGAACTTTGTTTGTCACCGGTATCGCTATCCTATGTGAGCAAGCTTGTTCCCGGACGAATGATCGCCATGATGTTTGGAATCTGGTACATCGCCGTTGCGATTGGTAACAAATTGGCCGGTACACTCGGTGGACAAATTGAATCCATTACGGAACAATACGACATGATGACATTCTTCCTGATATTTACAATCATACCGATTGTCCTTGGTTTGCTCGGTATCGCTCTCACCAGGCTTTTGAAGAAACTCATGCACGGAGTTAAATAATTGAATCAATACGTTCGAAAAGACAGCGCCACGGTGCTGTCTTTTTGTTTCAATACATAGCTATGAAATACTTGTTATCACTCTCGTTGATCGTTATCGGATTGGTTTCCGTTTCACAGGAAATGTACGGCTTGGACAGTGCTGCTTTGAACACAATCGAAATCGATTTTGATTTCGTGAACATCAGTGCTGAAAAGAAATACATTCTCGAAAGTAAAGGGGATGTGCTCATCGACTACAATCGGTTCGATGTGAACCACGATATTGATTCGATGGTTGTGAAGTTTAAGACAAACCGACTGACGTTAACGGAGTACCAGCCCGTTTTGATCCGAAATCTTGATCAGGGAGGGAACGTGTTCATTCAGCACTTTAAGCAGGGTGATACACTCACGTTTAAGCAAAGTGGCACAAAAACACTTACGGTAGAAATCAAACGCAGGGATGCACCCGTTTTTAGCGACGACAGAATTGTATTCGGAATCCTGGCGATTGTGCTCGGATTTATCTTCTACACGTCAAGTAGAAGTTCCAAAGGGTGGCAACGGTTCTACCGCATTGTGCCGGCCTTGCTCCTGTGCTATTTGATTCCGGCGATACTGGAATTTCTGGGAATTGTGTCAAAGGAACACTCGAAATTGTACCCGATGGCGCGCGATTACCTGCTCCCGGCTGCACTGATCCTCATGACAATCGGAATTGATTTCAAAGGAATCATGAAGCTGGGTTCCAAAGCCCTTATCATGTTCGGTACAGCAACGGTCGGTATCATCATCGGTGGGCCTATTGCCATTATGATCTATTCCCTGATTGATCCCTCCGTCGTTGGAGGAGAAGAAATGGATGCAGCATGGAGAGGGTTTTCAACACTCGCCGGAAGCTGGATCGGTGGAGGTGCCAACCAGGCAGCAATGCTCGAGACCTATGGGTACAACCCGGATTTGTACGGAAAGATGGTAACAGTCGACATCGTGGTTGCCAATCTTTGGATGGCCTTCTTGCTGTGGGCAGCTGCGCGTGCCGAAAAATTCGATCGTTGGCTCCGGGCAGATTCATCCTCGATCGATGAGCTGAAAAAGCAAGTAAGCGATTATCAATCTTCCATAGCGCGAAAGCCTTCGCTGTCGGATTATATGGTGATTCTGGGCGTGTCTTTCCTACTGGTTGGAGTTGGACATCTCGCTGGAAAATGGCTTGCCGGAACGTTTGAGTCATGGCTCGGTGAAGACAATCCGTTGGGAAGTTCATTCTTCTGGCTGGTGGTAATCGCTACCACGGGCGGACTCTTGCTTTCGATGACCAGAATGCGCTCGTACGAAGGAGCAGGCGCTTTGCGAATGGGAAGCGTATTTATTTACATTTTGGTAGCGACAATCGGGATGAAAATGGAACTGGCAGAAGCCATTAAAGAACCGCAATTGATTCTCGTGGGAATCATCTGGATGCTCATACACGTTGGACTGCTGTTCCTCGTCGCTAAATGGATCAAGGCTCCATTCTTCTTTGTGGCGGTAGGTTCGAAAGCGAATGTGGGAGGTGCGGCTTCTGCACCGATTGTCGCATCTGCATTTCACCCATCGCTGGCGAGTGTCGGAGCACTGTTGGCCGTTCTTGGATACGCAGTTGGTACGTACGGAGCAATTGCCTGTGCTGAATTGATGAGGGGAGTGGCACCTTAGGGCGTCAATTGATCAGGCATCCGTCGAATACAGTTTGCCAACCCTCAAAAGACACAGCACGGTTGTCATACAGCAGACACCGTTTGATTGAAGATAAAGGGGTGTGATCCCGATAGGTGTTACAAGCAAGCAGAAATCCCGGTACGATCCGAAATGTCCGGCTGGGCTCTTCCGGTATGAAAGCATCAGAGAAACAAGAAAAGAGAGCGGCTATGCGTGGGATTCCACATTTTGAAGGCGGACCATTTGCGCATAGGTTCCATCCTGACCGACGAGTTCATCATGTGTTCCTGATTCTTTAATCGAACCATCTTCCAGAACGAGAATATTGTCTGCTTCCCGAATCGTCGAAAGCCGGTGCGCGATTACAAAGGAAGTACGTCCTTCCATGAGTCGAACGAGCGCTTCCTGTACCAGTTTTTCCGATTCTGAATCCAGAGCCGAAGTCGCTTCGTCGAGAATAAGAATAGCCGGGTCCTTAAGAATAGCACGGGCGATAGCGATACGCTGTTTCTGACCTCCCGAAAGTTGTATCCCCCGATCACCAACATGTGTGTCCAGTCCATCCGGAAAAGCGTTGATAAATGACAAGGCATTCGCCTGTTTCGCAGCCTCAATAACCTGTTCTTCCGAAGCTGTTGTATTTCCAAATCGAATATTTTCCCGGATGGTTCCGGCAAACAGAAGTACTTCTTGCGGAACCACAGCAATATGCTCACGGAGATGGGTAACGTCGATATCTTTGCTGTCATTACCATCAAACAGAACGCTTCCTTCCTGTGGAGTATAGTAATTCAACAACAATGACGCGATGGTGGATTTTCCGGCTCCTGAGGCCCCTACAAATGCAATGGTTTGGTTTTTATCCACGGCAAAGTTTACATTTTTCAGAACAGGAAAGTCGGAACGTTGCGGATAGGAGAAATGAACGCCTTTGAATTCTACCGTCCCTTGGATTTCCGGCATTTGGGTTCCCGTTAGTAATTCGGTTTCATTCGGTCGCCCGATGATTTCCATGAGGTTTTCCGTCGCACCAATGGATTTTTGAATGTTCGTATACAAATCAGGAAGCGATCCAATGGATGCTCCGATCATGATTGTATACATGATGAAAGAGAAGAAATTGTTGGAGTCAATCATCGGATTGGGTCCCTTCGTCATTTGGATTCCCTGCCAGATAACAAATACAATGGCGCCAAACACGCAAAAAATGATAAACGAAATAAACATTCCCCTCCACAGGCCGCTTTTCACTTGCAGCGCACGAATCGACTGTGCAGCCCGCTGAAAACGCTGTATCAGAAAACCTTCATTGGTAAACGCTTTCACATTGTAGATGCCTGTCAGAGATTCTTCCAAAACAGTATTGGATTCCGCGGCTTCATTTTGTGCTTCTTTCGACAGTCGACGGATGTAACGACCAAAAAAGACACCTAAAATGGCAATTGCCGGAATCGTGGCAAGCATGATCAGAGCAAGTTTCCAGGATAGCATCGCGAGAATTACGATGCTTACCAGTACTGTAATAAGTTGACGGATAAATTCGGCAATGGTTGTGCGAAGTGTTTCCTGAACCTGAATGATATCGGCCGAAATTCTACTTGTGAGTTCTCCAACCTTGTTTTGATTGAAGAAATCCATAGGCATGTGAATGAGTCGTTTGAATGCGTCCACGCGTATGTCGCGCAAAGTATTTTCAGTTACATGGGTGAAGAGAATCACCCGGAAAAAGGAGAACAAGGCCTGTGCTCCGAAAAGGATGAACAGCATGAGCACAATCGAATTCGTATCGTTGAAGTCAACAAGCTTAAAAGCACCTTCCATGTTGGTTACAGGTGCCGAATCTTCCCCAAGTAATTGTCCCATCAAGAAGGGAAAGATCAATCCGGTCGACGTGGATAGTAACAGAAAAATCCAGCCGATGAAAAAAGTCCAGCGATACGGACGCATATAGGTGAATATGCGTTTTGCCTTTGAAATGCTCTCCTTTGTTATGCGCTTACGTTTGGTATCTTCTTCTCGTTTTCTAGCCATGAATTGAGTACAAAATTACGGACAATATTCCAGCGATGTTTGCATAATGGTAATTTTGTACAGAGCTGTGAGCATATGAAAAATGTACTGATCATTTTTGTCTGGATGAACTGTGCTTTTGCGCAGGTCCGGGCGCAGGAAACCCAAAGCGTTGCACGTATCTGGATGGAATTAATGCTCGAATGCATTAAGGTGGATGGAAATGGCCCGACGGTACAAGCGCGTAACATGTACCATACAACGGCAGCGATGTATGATGCATGGGCTGTATTTCAACCCAGCCAGGAGACAATTTTCCTTGGAAAAACACAGGGAGGGTTTCACATTCCGTTTGAAGGAATGGAAATCCCGAAGAATGCAGATAGCGCAGCTAATATTGCCATTTCATATGCAGCGTATCGCATGATTTCGCTTCGTTTTGAACAGTACGGAAGTAAGACAAGAACTGCAGATCAGCTGGCGTTTCAATTGGAGGATTTGGGATTGAAGCCAGGTTTCAAATCCCAGGACTACCAATCCGGATCGGCTGCAGCACTCGGCAATTACATTGCGTATCAATTGTTTGAGTTGGGCCTTGCGGAAGGAGCCGGTGATGATGACTCCTACGAATCAAATTTCGTTTCGCCGGTCAATTATTGGTTGAAGCCAAACGAGCCGGGTTGCAGGGGGCTGAAGTACGTGAATCGTTGGCAGCCGCTGTCCTTATATGATTATATCCAGAAGAAAGGGGCGGATCCCACCTTGCTCGATTGGAATCACCAATTTGTTGCCGGACTCGATATCTTCCTGACTCCCCACTGGGGATCGATGGTTCCTTATGCAATGAGTGGAAAGCAGAAATCCATTTTAACGAGGGATGGAGAGGAGTTTCCGGTTTACCATGACCCGGGACCACCACCGGCATTCGAAAGAAACGATTCATTGGGAAGAGAAGGTTACAGATGGAACTTCATGATTGTGGCATTGTGGGGAGCTCAGAATGATCCGAACCGGGAAGATAAGATTGATATTTCTCCGGCTTCGATGGGAGATAGTCGTGGCTTACTTCCATCCACGCTGGAAGAGTACAAATCCTTTTTCAAACTTGAAGGTGGAACGCCAATGAACACGTACAAGAAAAACCCTGTAACCCATGAGAAATACGCGCCGAACTTGGTGAAACGTGGTGATTATACACGCGTGATTGCCGAGTACTGGGTAGACGGAATCAACACATACACACCTCCGGGCCATTGGGTTTCATTGCTTCATTATGTATCCGACCATCCGGATTTTGAGAAAAAATGGGCCGGAAAGGGAGACGTGCTGAGTGATTTGGAATGGGACCTTCGTTCGTATTTAGCGCTTATCGGAGGATTGCACGATGCAGCCATTTCAGCCTGGGGAGTAAAAGCCTATTATGATTACGTGTGACCGATCTCAGCGATTCGTTGGTTAGCCGTAAACGGTCAATGCACAGATGAAACACTGCCCAATTACAACCCTAATGGGATTGAACTGAAAGAAGGACACATTGAACTGGTAGAGGAAAATGACCCTCTTGCGGGAGCAAACGGTGAACACGTGGGCAAAATCAAAATATGTACCTGGAAGGGTCCTAACTATGTGAAGGACGTTCGAAACACCTACGCGGGAGTAGGTTGGATTCTCGGCGAAAACTGGTGGCCATATCAGCAATATTCATTCACGACACCTCCTTTTGCGGGTTATGTCTCCGGGCATTCCACGTTTTCTACCGCAGCTTCCGAAGTAATGACCCAAATTACCGGAAATGAATTTTTCCCCGCTGGTATTTACGAGGAAACGTTTAAAAAGAACGAGTTTTTACGCGTTGAGGACGGTCCCAGCGAGGACGTTACCCTGCAATGGGCAACCTATCGTCAGATGTCAGATCAAACTTGTCTTTCCCGCATTTATGGAGGAATTCACCCACCCGTTGACGACATTGAAGGACGAAAGATTGGCGAACAGGTTGGGAGAGATGCATTTTCGTTTACGGACGAGTTATTCAGAACCGGTAAGTTGCCTCAGCGATAATTTTCATGAAAAAAAGACGATTGTCATGGGAATATTCAAAAAAACGCTATCTTTGCACTCCCCATTCTTTCGCATGTAAGGAATCTCGGGATAAATTTTTGACAATAGGTAAAGACATTATATCATGAAAAGAACGTTTCAACCGTCCGTTAGAAAGAGAAGAAACAAACATGGCTTCCGAAGCCGTATGGCAACAAAAAACGGAAGACGTGTATTGGCGGCTCGTCGTCGCAAGGGGAGAAAAAAGCTGAGCGTTTCTGACGAAAAGATGCACAAACGTTAAAAATCGCAGAAGAGAATAAAAAAAAACCGATGTTTTCAGGCATCGGTTTTTTTTATGTCTTTATTTTAATGAGGCCCGCAATGGGATAATCCTGCTCACTTTTCGAAACGATTTCCACCGGATGATTCGATCGGTTCAACAGAGAAAGCACAAGCAGCAATATGAGAAGGGATGCCATTTGCACAGATTGATTTCTGAGAAGTGATTCGTCCAGCAGAACACGTGCGATTTCGAATTGTAGTATGAATCCGATGAAAAATCAAAAAATCTTCCTAACTTACTATAACTAACCTACCACATCATGTATACACGTTTTTTTGGAGCTTCTGTGTTCGGTATTGATGCGACGCTCGTTTCCGTAGAAGTCAATGTAAACCCTGGACTCAATTTTTTTCTTGTCGGACTGCCGGATACGGCAGTAAAAGAATCGCAGCAACGAATCAAGGCAGCCTTGATGAACTGTGATTTTCGTTATCCGGGCAAGGAAATCACGGTGAATCTGGCACCTGCTGATATTCGAAAAGAAGGAGCCATGTTTGATTTGCCAATTGCCCTTGGGATTTTGGCGGCAAGTGAGCAAATTCAGTCAGATCGGTGCAACTCGTTTGGAGCCATTGGAGAATTATCGCTCGACGGTGAGGTCCGCCCTGTGAAAGGTGTGCTTTCCGTTGCAATGGAAATGAAAAAGCAAGGATTGAAGGGGCTTGTGGTACCAGAAGAGAATGCAGCAGAAGCAAGCCTTGTGGATGGTTTGGATGTTATCCCGGTGGCTCGTCTTGATCAGGCCGCACAATTTTTTGAAGGAACGCTGCAACTTCAGAAGTTCCCGCCCCAGAAAAAAACGCCTCAGGAATTCAAATCCCATATCCCGGATTTTTCCGATGTGAAAGGACAGCAGAACATCAAACGGGCGCTGGAGATTGCTGCTGCCGGCGGGCACAATGTGCTTATGATGGGGCCTCCGGGAGCGGGGAAATCCATGTTGGCCAAGCGCTTACCGGGCATTTTGCCCGTTATGACCATGTCGGAATCTCTCGAAACAATGAAAATTCATTCTGTCCTGGGTCGAGCAAGATCGTCAGGCGGTATTTCCATGGGACGACCCTTCCGAAAACCGCATCACACGATATCTGACGTAGCACTCGTCGGGGGAGGAGGGTACCCTCAGCCC
>JAURNA010000160.1 GCA_030830385.1 Crocinitomicaceae bacterium
TTCCAAGAGTGAGTTTAAGTACCCTGAGCCAGACCATCACCAAAGCTCTTGTATCAAGGCTAGAGTCGAAAGTCTCATTTGTCATAGAAGAAGATCCCGAAGAAGTTTATTATCAAATGCTGGTAAAATCCTTCGGAATGAAAACGAATCAAATGGGATTCGAGTTTCTTACCAAACTCGTGACCTGGAAAGAACTTGAATGTTTACATCCTACGCAGCGTCTGTTGCTGTTTGCAGGAAAGGGATCGGTGATTCATCCCGATAATGAAATTCAGCCTGTGGGCATTCAATGGAACTATCGGGGAACGCGGCCTGCCAATTTCCCGATGAATCGAATTCGGCAGCTCGGCAGACTTCTGTCTCAACTTGAAATGCGTCAAATCTTTCTGTTTGCAACCGGAAACAGAGAGATGTCAGATATTCGTAAGTACTTCGGAGCAATGAAGGATTTGCAAAACAAACCACTTCTCAGCAAAGGCTTTATCGATCATCTGATCATCAACTCAGTGGTGCCGTTTATCTGGTGGATGGGGAAATACCTGCGAGATGCCGGTATTCAGGAGAAGGCACTTTTTGTACTCAGGAATCTCCCGAGCGAGAAAAATTATGTCATCCGCGAATGGTCAAGAACGGGAGTGAATTCCACTAGTGCATATGAATCACAAGGGCTTCTTTCCATCTTCAGGGATCGCTGTGCGCATAAAAAATGCCTATCTTGCGATATTGGAAAGGAATTGATAGGAAAACAGGAATGATCCAGAAAACAATCTTCTTCTTTGAAATGAAATCCTTCGGAGTCTGTAAGTGGTGGGCCCGGAAACTAGGCATCAGTATCTCGAAGGTTCGCCTTGGATTTATATACGCCTCTTTCATTGCACTCGGTTCTCCTCTTCTCGTCTATCTCATTATGGCATGGATCCTGGAGCATAAGCATTATTTTAAATTCCAACGAAAGCGAAGAAATACAATCTGGGAGCTATAACCTACTTATGAAAGTACTCATCACAGGTTCAAACGGACTACTTGGGCAAAAACTCGTCGATTATTGTCTTGAGCACAACGTGTTATTTGTACCTACTTCGAAGGGAGAAAACAGAAACTCTCGTTGCCCTGAGCACTTGTATGTACAAATGGATATCACAAACGAAGAAGAAGTTCATCAGGTAATTCAAGAGCATCGTCCTACCCATGTGATTCATACTGCAGCGATGACGAACGTGGATGCCTGTGAAGATCACCCCGACCCGTGCAAGGAAATAAACGTTCAGTCCGTGGATTATCTTGTCGACGCCTGCGAAAAATTGAGTGTGCATTTCCAGTTGCTTTCCACCGATTTTGTGTTTGACGGGACACAGGGTAATTACAAGGAAAATGATGAACGAAACCCGCTAAGTGAGTACGCTCGATCGAAATACGCAGCAGAAGATATCGTTACTCAAAAATCATCGAATTGGTCAATTGTACGAACAATTATCGTGTATGGAAATGGAGAAAAGCTCTCCAAATCAAACATCATTGCCTGGGCCAAATCGGCGCTGGAAAAAGGAGGCCCATTGACAATTGTCGATGATCAGTTTCGCGCTCCAACCTGGGCGGAAGACCTTGCTTCGGGCTGCATGGCGATCGTTCAACGAAATGAAAAAGGAATCTATCATCTTTCCGGACCAGAAACCATGTCGATTTATGATTTGGTGATTCGTATCGCTGTTCATTTTGGATACGATACATCAGAAGTTTCCCGAATCTCCAGCGAAACGTTAAACCAGGCGGCCAAACGTCCGCCAAAAACGGGTTTCGATCTCACACGTTCCCGAACGAAGCTTGGCTATGCCCCTCACACTCTTGAAGAAACCCTGGATATTCTCTATTCAGATGCTCCCGTGACCTCGTGAGTCGTACGGGAATATTGTTATTTTTGTTTACCGTTTAAACCGCGAAAGAAAACACCGATGAGAATTTTATTAACTGCATTTTTTGCAATTACCGCATTCACTTTACTCTCTCAGGAAAAGGAACAAGATAAAAAAGGAATTGATCAAATCATCGACGAGAAATTCGGCGAATACACGGGAGGGTTTGTTGAAGTTATTTTTTACCAGATTCCATTCGGAAGCGTAACGGAGGATGTGACCATTGATCTCTCCGGAGATTCAACATACTATGCGTCAAAAAAGATTGGGTTTGAAGAGAAAAATGATTCGGTGTTCTTTTCGAATATCCCCATGTCGGATAGTCGTGTTGCTGAAGAACTCGGTATCAAGCAGGAAAACAACGCGATAAAAGTGAGTGAATCTTCGTTTGCAGTTGCGAAGTCCGATATTGCAGACTTGGGTAAAGTTACGCTGACCGCCAAAGCCCCACACACGAAGATTTTCTGGGTGTTGATCGTACTGATTGCAGGAGCGCTCTTCTTTACGTTTTACTTTAAATTAATCAACGTTACTGGCTTCTTGACAGCCATTCGAATTGTTCGGGGAAAGTACGATCACATTGAATCAGGAAACGGACACGTTGAAGCCGATACAACGAATGTTAGCACTACTGAGAAAGGCGACATTCCGGATACGATTCGCGTTGAAAATCGCCCCGATGATGAAGAGGGAGAGGTTTCTCACTTCCAGGCATTAACGGCTGCACTTTCGGCAACTGTCGGACTCGGAAATATAGCAGGCGTGGCAATTGCTGTTTCTATAGGTGGTGCCGGAGCTACATTCTGGATGATTGTTGCCGGATTGATTGGTATGGCCTCGAAATTCACCGAGTGTACATTGGGTGTAAAGTATCGTGAGATTGACGAAAACGGAGTCGTCTACGGAGGTCCGATGTACTATCTCAAGAAGGGGTTGAAAGAACGAAAAATGGGAGGACTCGGTAAGATACTCGCAGTCGTCTTTGCCATCATGTGCATTGGCGGTTCGTTCGGAGGTGGAAATATGTTCCAGGTGAATCAGGCCTTTCAAATGTTTGAAAGCATCACCGGAGGAGAAGAAAGCTTCATCCACGGACAAGGGTGGTTGTTTGGATTGGTAATCGCCATTTTTGTAGGAATTGTGATCATTGGAGGCATCAGGAAGATCGCCAAAGTAACGGACAAAATTGTTCCGTTTATGGTTGCCATTTATGTGATCGGTGCACTCTCAATCATCTTCCTGAAATACGACATGATCGGATACGCATTCGGAGAGATTTTCGATGGAGCTTTCACAGGCGCCGGAGTTGTCGGAGGCGTAGTTGGAGTCTTGATTCAAGGATTCCGACGAGCAGCATTCTCAAACGAAGCAGGAATTGGATCGGCATCCATTGCTCACTCAGCTGTGAAAACTAAGTATGCGGCAAGTGAAGGACTCGTTGCACTTTTGGAACCGTTCATCGATACAGTAGTCGTTTGTACGATGACGGCTCTGGTTTTGATTATTACCGGATCGGTTAGCGCTGAAAATGCAGATATGAGCAACGCAGATGCTGTACTGTTAACGTCCGGTGCGTTTGAATCGGTGATCTCATGGTTCCCATACGTTATGACAATAGCGGTTCTGTTGTTCGCATTCAGTACCATGATTTCATGGTCATACTACGGAATGCAAGCCTGGGTATACCTGTTCGGAAGATCGAAGCGAATGGAGTATATCTACAAGACAATCTTCTGCATGTTCGTGATTGTTGGAGCAGCTGCAAGTCTTGGTTCTGTCATTGATTTCTCTGATGCGATGATCTTTGCGATGATGGTTCCGAACATGATTGGACTCTTCATCCTTGCACCGAAGGTGAAGGAGGAATTGAGAAAATTCCGCGCAGCGATTCGACCATCAAAACAATAAGGTTGTTCTGAATGGTAATTTCCCGTAGAAACAGAAGAGGAGTACTGCTATTGATCGTAGGGATTGTTCTGCTTAGTTTTCTTCCGCGTCTGTTTGCCGGTTTGTTGGAAAAAGAAAAACCCACCATCACCTTTCGTGAGGCAAAAATTATTGAATCGGAAATCATCTACGACCAATATCAGGCAAAAGAAAAGAAACATTTCCGAAGACCTAAATCATCTCGCTTTCAAGTACCTTCCACAAAATTCGATCCTAACGAATATTCAAAACAGGATTGGATGCACCTGGGTCTTTCCGGAAAACAGGCCGACGTTGTGTTGAAATTCACGAAGCGTGGGATCCGCTCGAATGATGACCTTAAGAAAATATACGTACTGCCGGAGCAACTGTTCGAACTGATCAAGGACTCAACAATATATGCCTCGTTACCCGCAACCGAAAACCACCCGGAAGAAAAGAATTATGCGCTCAGCACAGAGGACATTCGAGTCGAGCTAAATTCAGCTTCGGCTGATGAACTCATGAAAATCCCGGGCATTGGACCGTATTTCTCAGAAAAGATGATTGCCTATCGAAATCAACTCGGAGGATATGTGCGAAAGGAACAATTGATGGAAATTTGGAAATTTGACGCGGAGAAATACGATGCGATTCGAAAATACCTCGAACTCAACGAAACGAATCGACGGAAAATTTCGGTCAATTCAGCTTCAGTCGATGAGCTGAAAGCACATCCGTACATATCATATAAAGTCGCAAATTCCATTGTGAAAATTCGCGATCAGCATGGAAAGTATAACTCGCTCGAGTCCTTACTGAAATCCAAACTGATCGACGATTCATTACTGCAAAAAATCAAACCGTATTTAATTCTGTGACATGACGTTAAGTGAAAAACTATCGTCCGCAATCCGGGACGTTCCTGATTTCCCCAAAAAAGGGATTGTTTTCAAGGACATCACACCAATAATGCTCAATGCGGAGTTATCCAACGAATTGCTGGATGCCCTCCACGATCAATACAAAGATCAGGAAATCAATGCTGTAGCCGGAATTGAAAGCCGTGGATTCCTTTTGGGGTATCCGTTGGCCATGCGACTGGGCGTTCCGTTCATATTGATTCGAAAGGCGGGTAAGCTGCCCTATGACACAATCAATGTAAGCTACGATCTGGAATACGGTTCTGCAACAATGGAAATGCATGCCGACACATTGTCGCAAGGAGACCGTGTTTTGGTTCATGATGACCTGCTTGCCACCGGAGGTTCGGCAACCGCCGCTGCTAAGCTTATTCAAAAGGCCGGAGGAGAAGTAGCCGGATTCAGTTTTTTAGTAACGCTTGATTTTTTGAAAGGGAGAGAAAAACTGATGAAAATTTCTGACAATATTTCTACTTTTGTCGCGCACTAGAACCGATCAATTGGAAAATAGATGAACTTTGAGTTAAATGAAAGTCAGGAAATGATTGCCCAAATGGTGCGTGATTTTGCTGAGAAAGAAATCAAACCTAATCGTAACACCTGGGACGAAACCGAGCATTTCCCGCTGGACGTTATGAAAAAAATGGGTGATTTGGGACTTCTGGGTATATACATCCCAGAAGAGTACGGCGGAAGCGGATTTGGTTACTTTGAATATGTGACTGCTCTAATTGAGCTTGGAAAGGTATGCGGTGGAGTTGGACTTAGCGTAGCCGCGCACAATTCACTTTGTACAGGGCACATTTTTTATCACGGATCCGAAGAACAAAAACAAAAATACCTTCCTAAACTCGCCAGTGGTGAATGGATTGGAGCATGGGGTCTTACAGAGCCAAATACCGGTTCAGACGCAATGCGAATGAAGACGACTGCGGTTAAGGATGGAGATGATTGGATTATCAACGGTGCGAAGAACTGGATTACACACGGTCTTTCCGGAGACGTTGCTGTTGTGTTGGTTCGAACGGGAGAACTCCTGGACAGCAACGGAATCACAGCCTTTATCATCGAGAAAGGGATGCCAGGATTTTCTGCTGTGAAAATCAAAGACAAATTAGGAGTTCGAGCAAGTGAAACGGCTGAGTTGATTTTCGACAACGTTCGCGTTCCAGCTGAAAATGCAATTGGTGAAGCAGGGCAGGGATTCCGCCAGGCAATGAAAGTACTCGACGGAGGTCGTATTTCGATTGCAGCGCTGAGCTGCGGTATTGCTCGTGGAGCATACGAAGCATCGGTACAATATGCAAAAGAGCGTGAACAATTCGGAAAACCCATTTCACAATTTCAGGCGATCTCATTCAAGCTAGCCGATATGGCGACGCAAGTGGAAGCTGCAGAACTCTTAACGTATCAAGCGGCGTATGCTAAGAACAATCATTTGCCCGTTACCAAATTGGGCGCATTTGCGAAGTATTATGCGAGTGAGATTTCTGTAACATGTGGAAACGAAGCCGTTCAAATCATGGGGGGATATGGATACACAAAAGAGTACCCTGCTGAGAAATACCTGCGCGATGCGAAGCTGATGACAATTGGCGAGGGAACTTCTGAGATACAGAAATTGGTTATTTCAAGAGAAATACTGAAATAATTTTCAAGTTTGAATATTAGTCGTATATTTGCCCTCACTTCTGCTGAAGCTACAGCAGAGTAAAGACCCGAATTTACTAAGACGGGAAGAAAAAATTGAACAAGAAAGAAGTTAAGATATGTTGATTATTCCGGTAAAAGAAGGAGAAAACATCGAACGAGCGATCAAGAAGTACAAAAAGAAGTTCGAGAAGACAAAAGTAATGCGTCAACTTCGTGGTCGTAAAGAATTTACCAAGCCGTCGATTACCCGTCGTCAGGAAAAAATCAAGGCGGCGTACCGTCAGCGTAAAGCATCTGCTGAAGCCTGATGTAACGTTTTCGCAAAAAAACCGTAAAAGGAGCCAATGGCTCCTTTTTTTGTACATCAGAATTTCCTCGACTATCTCTCTCACGAGAAGCGGTTCTCCGGGCATACGTGCACCGCGTATCGCAAAGACCTGGAACAGTTTTTTGAGTTTGCGGAAATCCTGCACGAAAACGACCTGAAAGAGGTAAGCTCTCGACTCGTTCGTGGCTGGATGGTGGATTTAATGGACAACCATTACGAGGCGGTATCTGTAAACCGGAAACTATCCACGCTCCGAACCTACTTCAAGTGGCTCAAACGCGAAGGAAAAATACAGACGAACCCGATGTCGTTAGTGAAAGGACCAAAGGTTTCTAAAACAATCCCTTCATTTGTTCAGCAAGGTAAACTTCAAAAGGAGAACATAGAGCCATTGTTTTCGGATGATTTTGACGGTGTTCGTGATCATTTGATGTTTGAAATGCTGTATCAAACCGGAATGCGATTGAGTGAGCTCATCGGTCTGCAGAATACAGATGTGCGCCCTGATCATATCAAAGTGTTGGGAAAGCGGAACAAAGAACGCTTAATTCCCATTTCGAAAGAGTTATTTGAGCAAGTGAAAGCCTATCGCATTATGCGGCAGGAATTGGATGAGAAAAGTCCGTTTTTCTTCTTGCTGAATACGGGTAAAAAAGTATATCCCAAGTTTGTATATCGGAAAATAAATAACTACCTTGGGAGAGCGACGGACATGAAGAAAAAGAGTCCGCATGTGCTCAGGCATACCTTCGCCACGCAAATGCTTAACAATGGCGCTGGCTTAGAAGTGTTGAAAGAGCTCCTCGGACATGCGAACTTGTCAGCAACTCAGGTTTATACGCACAATTCATTCGCAAAGCTGACATCAATTTATTCACAGTCTCATCCGAGAGGACGCCAAAAATAGGTATGTATGGATTTCAAGGTGAACACTGTGCATTTTACGGCAGATGACAAATTAGTAGATTTTATCCATGGGAAAGTCAAAAAGCTTGAGCTGATGTTCGACGACATCGTTTCAAGTGAAGTATATCTTAGGCTTGACAAAAACTCCGACAAAGAGAACAAAATAGCGGAAGTAAAGATTTTGTTACCAGGAAACGAACTGTTCGCTAAGAAACAATGCAAAAGCTTTGAGGAAGCAGCAGATCTCGCGGTACGCGCTCTGAAGAAACAGGTTGAAAAACACAAAGCCAAAGTGGCGTAGTGAAAAAATGAAGATAATGGAAAAGGCAGAACGGTGGTTCTGCTTTTTTTATGAAAGATCAACGCAACGAGGATGAAACGACACTATTGGATAAAAGGCATTTCATGCAGGGGTTGCGTCCAAACAGTACAAGACACATTGATGAAATCTGAATTCATCCATGATGTACAGATAGACATTACATCCAGCCAAATCACTTTAGAATTGAATGACGAGCTTGATTTAAATGTACTCAATTCCCTGCTCAAGGATACTCATTATAGCATTCAGTGCCACAAACCAGATACAGAACCAATACAGAAGAAAGAATCACACCATTCGAACCGTGGAGAATACTATTGTCCTATGCGCTGCGAGGGTGACAAGGTATACGAAAATTCAGGTTTTTGTCCAAAATGTGGAATGGACCTGGTTCCTAAGCCAGACTCATCACCCGATAATGAACACAACCCCATCGCCGAATTACGACGCAAATTAATCTGGGCATCGGCGTTCACCGTACCCATCTTCATCATCTCAATGTCGGAAATGATTCCGAACAACCCCCTGCACGAATGGATGCCGGTAAAGGGTTGGAATTGGATTCAATTGGCACTATCGATTCCCGTTGTTTTTTACGCAACTTGGATGTTCATGGAGAAAGCCTATGCTTCAATCGTGAGAAGATCGCTAAACATGTTCACCTTAATTGGAATGGGCTCAGCGGCAGCATGGTTATTTAGCGTTACAGGCCTTTTGTTTCCATTCATATTTCCCGACCCATTCAAATCATCAGATGGAAGCGTACATATGTATTTCGAAGCAGCAACTGTGATTCTCACACTTGTCCTGCTTGGTCAGTTAATGGAAGCAAAAGCACATTCCAAAACAAACGAAGCGATTCAGCAATTATTGGAACTTGCTCCCGAAACTGCACTGCGAATCCTAAATGGTGTTGAGGAGCAGATACAAGTAGCCGAAATAAGTCCGGGAGACGTTTTGCGAATAAAACCAGGAGATAAAGTACCTGTAGATGGTAAGCTGATTTCAGGACAGGCAACAATTGATGAATCAATGATTAGCGGAGAGCCGATTCCGGTTGACAAGCTAACGGATGATTGGGTCCAGGCCGGAACAATCAATGGAAATACAACCTTTGATATGACGGCCGAAAAGGTGGGTGCTGACACCTTGCTCTCTCAAATAATTGCACTGGTGGAAAGTGCCAGTTCGAGCAAAGCACCCATTCAAAAAACCGCCGATCGAATTTCCGCCTATTTCGTGCCTGTAGTCGTTGGCATTTCAATCATAACGTTTGTGGTGTGGGCGCTGCTCGGCCCTGAACCCAAGATCGTATACGCCTTTGTGAACTCACTAGCCGTTCTTATCATTGCCTGCCCGTGCGCTCTGGGATTAGCAACTCCCGTATCCGTAATGGTCGGTGTAGGCAAAGGTGCACAATCGGGAATACTATTTAAAAATGCGGAAGCTCTCGAAGAGTTGAATAAAATAGATGTGCTTATTGTCGACAAAACAGGTACGCTGACCGAGGGGAAACCATCGGTAAAAGCCATGATCAATGCCGGAAATTTGGAGGAAGACGAATTGATTCGTGTGATGGCCTCAGTCAACCAATATAGTGAGCATCCATTGGCCAGCGCTTCCGTGAGCTATGCAAAGAGTTTACACATAAATCTCGTTGAAGCAGATAATTTTCAGACAATTGTAGGAAAGGGGGTTCGTGCCGATGTCAATGGAA
>JAURNA010000161.1 GCA_030830385.1 Crocinitomicaceae bacterium
AAGGGAATAAGATTAAAATTTCGCCCAAAGAAATTTCGTATATGTACTTACCTCCTTCCGGATTACAGAAGCTTGGAAATGCCCTTGACTATGTAGGAAACGCAACGCAATGGGAAAACTCCGATCTTGATACAGAACTATTGGGAGAAAAACTGGTTTATTTCGAGAAGACTCAAATGAAGGTTAATAATAAAACCGTTACCGCAGTGGCTCAGGTATTAAACCCAACGTACTGTAAACAAATTCGTGTATATGCTGATCCGTATGCTAAAGAAACGGCAAGCGTGGGTGTAGCTGGCGTTACGGTTGCCGGAGGACTCGATAAGTCTTATTACATTAAAAAGACCGGAGAGGCTGCCGGATATAAATTGAAAAAGAAGAATTATTCAGAAGAGTTCAAAGTAATTTTTAGTGATGCACCACAACTCTTGAAAGAATTTGGAGATGATCCAAAGTGGAGTGGTTTTGAAACTCATGTATGGAAATACGCAACTGAAATGGATGCAGAATAGAACATTAGTATCAACTATCATGTGGAAAGCACTTCGGAAACGAGGTGCTTTTCTTTTTTCTGAGTTCGGAATATGTTGGTCAAATTGTTAAGGGTATCGATACTGTGCCCAAAAGTATGTAGTCGTTCCTTAAAAAGCCTACAGCACCTACCATTAAAGGGAATTGGTCCGATTTCTTAGGGTTAAAATGGCAAGGTTTTTGGCGGATATAGCTGATTTTCTTGCAAAATATGCGTCAACGAAACCATTGATCGTTCACTTTTTGACGTAAAGATGTCACAAAAACAGCTCTTATGAGCCCTTTAGACGACAAACGACCTTTTTTAGGGTTATGAAAATTACTTTTTAAGGATCGACTAGGTAAAACTCAAACCGGGATCGTACCGAAGTTCCGATTCCAATGAATGCGAATCAATGCACTGACGGAAGAAGGCCAAGAACGTAATGAAATTCAACGCATGAGCAGATGGTGAAATGGGGTTGAATCAACGCCTTGAAACCGCCAGTACCTGAAACATCAATCTTGTTTCGAGAAAAACACTCGATCCCGATCTACCTGTGCTTCAAGGGTCTCGTAGAAAGCTTCGCGTTCGTCTTCAGCAACACAATTGGTAGGAAATCGTAATTGCAACCCTTTGATGTAATCGAAATAAGTGGTTTGCTGATGCGTGCTGATTTTTCGAAGTCCCGTGAAATACAACAATACCACCTCTCGATCGGCCACAATAACAGCCTTGGAGGATATTCCCACGCGGAATTTTCCATTTCTCCCCACGATGGCAAAAACGATGTTGTCGAGTGCGCCCAATGCAAATGCAAATGCGGGTGGCAATGCCTCGGGCGTCAATGCATACAACCCAGCGGCGATGGCCAACATCACTACAGCTTCCAAAATTTGATAGGTGATCACACGCTGAGTTCGCTCTCGGCTCACCTGAGCATTCCATTTGAATTTTGTAATCTGATTCACAATGCGCATTCCCATCCATTTTCGGACAGAACGACGCAGAATAATTACTGCAATGAGAATGCCTGAGCCCAGGAAAATTTCCTCCTTGTATGGAAGACTGGCTCCGGAAGTTCTCAGAATTTCAATGGGCAGGTCATAACTCACAAATATGGTGATCGTAAGGGTTGGGATCAGGATCAATCCCAGAAGGATATTGATGAATTTATTCATTCGGAATCATCCGCATTTTTCGTCGAATGGAATCCATACGGCTTCGCATGCGTTCCACTTTTTTCTCAACGTCCTTTTTGAGTGCTTCGGCGCCTTTGGTGCTCGCAAAGAATCCGAGGTTGTTCTCCAATTGTTGAATCTCACGCCGACATTTGTCGAGTTCTTTGCTCAAATCCAGCTTCAAACCGCGCAATTGACGCCCAGAATCCGGGCTTGCCCTGAGCGTTTCAATTTTCGCTTCGAACAGCACCCGCTCTTTTTCTTCGCCTTCCATTTTCAATTCGGAGTAATGCTTGTCCATGGATGATTTGAAGGCTTTGTACACCTCATCTTTCGACTTCATGGGTACTTTTCCGATTCCATTGAACTCACTTGATAGTGCTTTCAACTCCTCCAACGCCTGCTTCTTATTCGACGGCAATTTGAATTCTTCGATTTTCTCAAGGAGTGCCTTCTTGGCGATCAGGTTGTCCTCAAACTGTTTGTTCTGATCCGCGTAATGTGCCTCCCGTGCATTGAAAAACGTGTCGCAGGCAGAACGGAAGGTTTTCCACAGTTTTTGTTCGTTTCGGCGACCCGAATGTCCCAGTTGTTTCCACTGGCTCTGAAGTTGGACCATCTTCTTAGCAGTATCCTGCCAATCTGTGGAGTCTTTTAATTCGTTCGCCTTATCAATGAGTGCTTTTTTCCTTTCAGCTACTTCATCAAAAACAGCGTCTATTTTCGTGTAGAACGCACGCTTAGCTTCGAAGAATTTGTCACAAACGGCACGAAACTCCTTCCAAACCAAGTCACTTTCTTTGCGCGGACTGTACCCTATCTGCTTCCAGCGCTCCTGCATTTTCAACACGGCTTTTGTCTTTGCTTCCCAGGACTTTGTATTGTCCCAATCGACCATGTTTTCCAACAAAGCTTCCGTTTCGACAACAAGTGCCTGTTTTTTCTCAATGTTCTGTCGATATTCTTCCCGGCGGTCCTCATAAAATCGATTGATCCGATTGTAAAGCGACCGAACTTCGGTCCAGTACACTTCTTTCAGGCGCTCCCATTCCTCGTTCGGAACAGGACCAATGTCTTCCCATTCGTTTTGCAGCAGTTTCAAATGGGCCTCAATTTCTTTCACCGAATCCAGCTTCTGTGTTTCTTTCAGCTTATCAATTACCACGAACTTCATTTGAAGGTTTCGGTGGAAATCGTGGTCCTTGAGTTGCTTGTAGATATTGATGTTGTAGAAGAAATCCTCGAGTAGTTTTGAATACTCTTTTTGGATATCGTTGCGTTTATCGCGTGGAATGTCTCCAATTTCCTTCCATTTGTCCTGAATCTCTTTGAACGACGCAAAAGCCGCACCGATGTTCTCTTCGGAAGTCACCACTTCACTCAAACGTCTGATCAACACTCGCTTGTCTCCCAGATTTTTCAATTCGTACGCTTTCTTCTCCTCAGCTGCCGATTTTCGCTTGAGTTTGTATGCATCAAACAGTTCGTAGAATGCCTGCTTACCGAAGTCTCCTTCCTGTACAGGTGCATCTTCTCCCTTCTCCTCTGCCTCCAGTTGCGCAACCTGGAATTTGCGTTCTTCTTCGAGAACGTAGTCGTCGAACTTAGACCTCAGATCATTGACGTCTCTACTCACCGCCAATACATCTTCATTGGCAACAAGCTCCTGCAATTGCTCTATAAACCCGGTAGATTCCATTTTTAGCTAATAACGTGTTCCATATTAAAGTCCGTCAACGAGATGAATTCTCCAATTCGCTTCTCAAGATCACCACGATCGACAGCCGTCAATTGCTCCGTTCCAAACTTTTCTACGCAGAACGATGCCAGGGCCGATCCGTGAATGATCGCTCTCTTCATGCTATCGAACGAAATATCTTCTGTACTCGCAAGGTACCCCATAAACCCTCCGGCGAACGTATCGCCTGCTCCCGTTGGGTCAAACACTTCTTCCAGCGGGAGTGCCGGTGCGGAGAAAACAGAATTCCCATGGAAAAGCAATGCTCCGTGTTCACCTTTTTTGATGATAAGGTATTTCGGTCCGAGGTTACGAATCATTTGAGAAGCGCGAACCAGCGAATATTCACCCGACAATTGTCGAGCCTCTTCATCATTGATGATCAATACGTCCACCATGGAAATGGTCTTCTTCAATTCATCCATGGCGATGTCCATCCAGAAATTCATCGTATCCATCGCGACCAACTTCGGACGTTTATGCAAACGCTCAATGACTGTGCGCTGCACCTGCGGGCTCAAATTTCCAAGCATCAGGTATTCAGTATCCTGGTATGATTCCGGGATAATTGGATCAAAATATTCAAGGACGTTGAGTTCTGTGACCAATGTATCTCGTGAGTTCATGTCGTTGTGATAGCGTCCTGACCAGAAGAAACTCTTCTCACCTTGTTTGATTTGCAATCCTTCCAGATCCACACCGCGACTTTTCAATGTATCCAACATATCTTGCGGGAAATCTTCTCCCACAACTGCAACGATTTTCTGATCGCTGTTGTAAAACGATGCCGCCAATGTGATGTACGTCGCCGCACCTCCAATAATTTTATCTGTTTTTCCAAATGGGGTCTCGATTGCGTCAAATGCTACCGATCCTACGGTCAGTAAACTCATGTTTCTATTGTTAATCCGGACACAAAGATATTAAATCAACCCTTGTGACGACACAGTTTGCACGGGATTCGCAGATATTTCATTGGGTCCATACATTTCATCATTGATGATGACTGCAATGCACCTTGTGACGGGTTTAACTGTCCCTAGGGTAATTTTGCCAAAAACAGAAATGGCCGTACAACAAATCCCAACATTGGAGCGTTAATAAAGAAAGCCTGCAAGCCTGCGTCTCCCGCGAACTTCGGCGTAATTTTATACCATGTGGAAGAAACGAATCATTACCTGTACCAGGTGGTTCTTCGGAATCATTCTCGGGTTGTTTCTGACCATTACGTTTTTGCTGTGGTGGTTCAAAGACGATATCTGCAAGATGGTAATCGACGAGGTGAATCAATATCTTGCCACGGAAGTGCAGGTTTCGGGGGTCGATATTGCCTTCTGGGGGTCATTTCCCAATTTATCCGTTGATTTCAATGAGGTATTCGTAAAGGATGCCTTGCCGGGAGCGACCAATCGGGACACACTCTTGTACAGTGAACGAATCCGTTTTAAGTTCAATCCGATGGACATTTGGCGTGAAAACTATACGGCTAAATCCATTGAAATAAGTCCGGGAACACTTCAGTTCAAAGTCAACGAGAATGGCGAATCCAATTACAACATTCTCACGGAAAAGAACGATCGTACCGATACAACCAATGTGGCGCTGAATCTGGAGACGATTGAACTGGAGCACTTCCGGGTTTCGTACACCAATGAAGTCACCGACCAGGCCTACCAAACGGCTATTTCCAGCATGACATTGAGCGGTGCTCTGAGCGAGTCGGTCTTCACTTCGCAAGCTTCGAGTCAACTGAAAATTATCGAGGCACGTAGTGGCGAGGTTACTCTACTTCGCAATCAGCCTGCTCAATTGAATTTGTCGGTTTCTGTCAATCAAGACTCGAACAGTGTTGTATTTCCGAAGTCAGTGATTCACATCGGAGAACTTCCCTTTCATTTCGAAGGCTCGGTGATCGATAGTCTGTACGATTTTAAGGTATCTGCATCAGGAATAGGAATCGACGATTTTGCCAATCATTTTGCCCTTCAACAAGTGGAAAGCGTTCGTGCGTTCAAAGGCCAGGGAAACTTATTATTTAACCTGAGCGTTCATGGGGTTGCCAATACAAATAATGCTGCAAAAATCCGTTGCGACTTCGGCGTGAATAAGGGGTATCTTGCAGACCCGGGATCAGGAATTGCGATTCGTGAGCTGGTCGTCGATGGTTACTACACGAACGAGGAAGGCGAAGAAAAGGAAATTCTGATGCTCAATCAGCTATCATTCAAAACCAGGGGCGGACCCTTCAAAGGAGATTTGAAAATCACTGAATTTGACGCCCCATTGATCGATGGTCATACCGATGGCCTGCTCGATCTTGGCATTGTGCATTCCCTGTTCAAAATCCCACATGTGGAAACCCTCGAGGGAACCGTGGACCTGCACTCCGATTTTTGTGTTCGTCAAACTCCGCAACCCAATGAATCCAATACCTACGATCTGATTCGATGCACGGGAAGCGTAGAGTTGCATTCTGTCAAAACACAATTTATTGCTGACAAACGCTTATTCAAGGACATCAATGGACAGGTGTTTTTGCGCGGGAACGAAGTGGGCATTAATGCATTTACTGTGCGTGTTGGCAAAACAACGCTGCAACTGGACGGAGTGTTCAAGGACATGGTTTCCTACCTTCGAAATCAGGGAAGACTAAACGTTTCAGCAGAAATAAAATCCGATTACATCTCGTTGAACGATTTGGGAAGTTCTACAAAAGAGGATAAAGTAGAACAGGCACGCAGTTACATTCTTCCGGATAACATTTCCGGCTCGGTTTTTCTGGATGTGGGCAGAATGGATTATGAAGATCACGCCTTCTACTCCATTCAGGGCAACATGGAAATTCTCAAACGAGGCGTTCATTTTCCGAAAATTTCCGTTCAAAATGGTGGCGCTGACGCAAGGGGATCATTGACCATTGAAGAACGCAAACCCGAGTATTTCTATATCTCGAGCCAACTTGTTTCGAAGAACATTCGCTTCAAGCCCTTGTTTAAAGAGTGGGACAATTTCGAGCAGAATGTCATTAAAAGCAGCAACATTCAAGGCACTGCTCAGGCAAATATTCTCTTCGAGGCACCCTTCGATATGCGCGGTGGAATTGTGATGAATCAGATCAAATCCACCATTGGTTTACAGATTGATGACGGAAGGTTGATGAACGTACCGACCTTTCAAGCGATTACGGAGAGTTTGCAAGAAACCCGTACGAAGCACATTATCGGCAAGGGAAACATTGCTGTTTTGGAAGATAAATTACGGAATCTTTCCTTCGAACAAATGACGAATACGATCGTGATCAAAAACGGAGTGGTTGTCATCCCGAAAATGCACATTGCCAATTCGGCACTTGACATCGACGTTTCCGGAACGCACTCGTTCACGAATACGATCGATTATCGGTTTGAATTCCGCTTCCGGGATTTGAAGCAGGAAGAGCAAAGCGAATTTGGAATCATCGCAGACGACGGCACGGGGTTCCATGTGTTCATGCGCATGCATGGGGACTTGTATGATCCGTTCATCGAATGGGATCGCGAATCCCAAAAAGAAGCTGCACAAGAACGCCGTGAGCAAGAAAAAGCCGAGTTGAAATCATTGTTGAAATCAGAGTTTGGATTCTTCCGAGGAGACACCACGGTGCATCAACATCCGGGCAATCAGCGACGGGAAAACGAAATCATAATCGTTACCGATCCACTTGATGACTTCAACGAAGTCCACGAAGAGAAAAAGCCCAAACGCAATGGTCAGTTGTTCCGTACGCTACGGAAATGGGAAGAAGAGAAGAAAAAATCCGAAAAAGAGGATATCGATTTTGATCTCTGATTACGCAGATTGATCGATCTTTTTCACCATTGTAAGAATGGTTGCAAGCGCCACTGTTTCTCCTGTTTCATCGTACACATCAACCAGGAATTTCACGATTCCCTTTGCAATGTCATCCTCTGAACGTTTCTCCTGATCGATTTTTTCCTTCACGGTAAACCGAACGGCAATGGTGGCTCCGGGATAAACAGGTTTTGTAAATCGTGCTTCGTCGATTCCGTAATTGAGCAGTACCGGCCCTTTCTTCGGATCTACGAACAGACCGGCTGCCTTTGACAAGACGAAGTATCCGTGTGCCACGCGCTGCTCAAAAATGGTTCCTTCCAGCGAAGTCGCATCCATGTGTGCATAGAAATTATCTCCGGAAACATTCGCAAAATTTACGATGTCGGCATCGGTGACAGTATGTTTGTGCGTGAATACCGTTTCCCCGACTTTTAATTCTTCAAAGTGCTTGCGGAACACGTGCGGGTTTGCTTCCGGCTGTGCCGCTCCCACCTGGAATTGTTGGGTGATTTCAGAAATTGTCGTTGGGTGCCCCTGAATGGCTGTTCTTTGCAAGTAGTGCATCACACCTCGCTTTCCACCCATCTCTTCGCCCCCTCCTGCTCGTCCAGGGCCTCCGTGAGTGAGCAATGGCATTGTTGAACCGTGCCCTGTACTTTCCTTTGCGCAGTCTTTGTTCAATATGAGGATTCGTCCGTGCATGCTCGCCGCTTCCACGACGTAATTTCTTGCCTCTTCGTCGCTTGGCGTAACAATCGATGAAACCAGCGATCCTTTGCCCATTCGTGACAACTCGATGGCATCGTTCGGCGATTTGTAGGGAAGAATGGTAGCGACCGGTCCGAATGCCTCCACATGGTGAACATCCGTTTTCGTATGTGGATCGTCATTGTAGAAAAGAATCGGAGGGAAAAACGCTCCTTTTTCTTTATCGCCTCCTACGATTTCGAAGTTATCCGGATCACCGAAGATGATCTCTTGATTTTTCGCGAGTAGTTCAACGTTTTCACGAACGCGTTCCACCTGAGTTCGGGTTGCGAGTGCACCCATTCGAACACCTTCCTGACGCGGATCGCCAATCGTTGTTTTTGCCAGTCGGGCAGAAATCGCATCCTGAACATCACCGACAAGATGATCCGGAACGAGAATTCGGCGTACCGCAGTACATTTCTGACCTGCTTTCACCGTGATTTCTTTCGTTACTTCCTTCACAAAAATCCCGAACTCCTCTGTGTCGGGCGTAGCGTATTCTCCGAGTATCATCGCGTTCAATGAATCTGCTTCCAGATTGAACGGGACGCTTTCTTCCAAAATACGGGGAAGTCCCTTGAGCACCTTACCGGTATGCGCCGATCCTGTGAACGTCACAACGTCCTCGCTGATCACATGATCAATCACTCCCCGGCCCAATCCGCAGATCAACTGCAGTGATCCTTCCGGAAGAATGTTCGATGCGATGATGTCTCTGACCATCACTTCCGTAAGGTAGCACGTGTATTCCGACGGTTTCACGACGGCAGGAACTCCGGCCATTAGGTTCACTGCAATTTTTTCGAGCATTCCCCAAATCGGGAAGTTGAATGCGTTGATGTGAACCGCAACTCCTCGTTTCGGCACCATGATATGATGTCCGATGAACGTTCCCTCACGTGAAAGTGGTGCAGCTGTTCCATCCACATAATACGGAAGGTCGGGAAACTGACGTCGCAGCGACGCATTTGCAAACAAATTCCCGATTCCTCCTTCGATATCAATCCAGGAATCGATGCGTGTAGCTCCCGTCCAGGCACTGACCTCATAATAGCGGTCTTTTTTGGTAAGAAGATGCAGTGCGAGTGCCTTCAACATTCTGCCTCTTTCCTGAAACGTCATTTTTCGCAACGCCGGACCCCCTGTTTTTCGTCCATATTCAAGAATCGCTTCGTAATCGAATCCATCGCTGGAAGTCTCTCCGATTACATCACCGTTGATTGCATTGTAAAGTATCGTCTCCACTCCCTTGCCTTCAACCCATTGCCCTTGAATATAACTTTGATATCGTTGCATGTTTGCTTAATTTTCCATTCAAAGATAGCCATTTCCACATCACTGTAGAAGAAGGATATGTTGACCTTTTCCGGGCGGATGTTTTGCATAAGAACACGATGGACAGGATGGTGTTGACCCTCTGCGAAAATGGCATTTATCACATCAAAATTCCTCGTATGAAAAAGGTAGATATAAGCACTGTAACGTACAGTCGCTATGGAGAACGCGGTCCAGTGCGCGTTTACACAAATGGAGGAATCGAATGAGAACCCTTCCTGAATGCGCGCAATTGTTCCGATCGAAGGTTCTGCATCACGGGGAAACCGATCCAAGCAGGCAAAATGCATCTTTACGTTGCGAGGGAATGAATGTTGAATGGAATGCGTGAGCCTCGATCACTCCGAGTAAGCAAACGTTTCGGCATGATCACGAATGTGACGGAGGATTGCCCGAATCTCTTCCAAATCAAATGAGGTCACCAGTTTCATGCGCAACTGCTTGAAGTGTGCAATTCCTTTGAAATAGTTGGTGTAATGGCGTTTCATTTCGGCAACTCCCAGCACTTCACCTTTCCACTTTACGCTCATCTCAAGGTGTTCCATTGCCGCGGCTGCGCGATCTTTTACCGTCGGCTTCTCTGTGTGTTCTCCTGTTCGGGCGAAATGCTTGATTTCATTAAAAATCCACGGATAACCAATACTTGCCCGGCCGATCATCAACCCGTCAACGCCGTATTTGTTCTTATACTCCACAGCCTTCTCAGGAGAGTCGATGTCTCCGTTTCCGAAAACGGGAATCTTCATCCGCGGATTGTTCTTCACATCGGCGATCAATGACCAATCCGCCTCGCCTTTGTACATCTGCTTGCGCGTACGCCCGTGAATGGAAATGGCCTCAATTCCCACATCTTGCAAACGCTCAGCAACTTCAACGATGTATTTCGTGCTTTCGTCCCAACCCAATCGGGTTTTTACCGTTACAGGAAGATCGGTAGCCTTCACAATTTCAGCGGTCATTTTCACCATCTTGGGGATATCTTGCAAAATTCCGGCTCCGGCTCCTTTGCACGCCACCTTCTTCACCGGACAACCATAATTGATGTCGATAATATCCGGATGGGTCTTCTCGGTGATTTCCGTTGCCTGACGCATGCTGTCGATGTCGTAGCCAAAAATCTGAATCCCGATGGGGCGCTCGTATTCATAGATATCCAGTTTCTGGACACTTTTGGCGGCGTCGCGAATCAACCCTTCCGAAGAGATGAATTCTGTGTACATGACATCGGCGCCATGACGCTTGCACAACGCACGAAACGGCGGATCACTCACGTCCTCCATAGGGGCGAGCAGTAACGGAAAATCACCCAATTCGATGTCTCTGATTTTCGGCATTTCGCTGCAAAGATACGGTGTTTTGATTTTTCGGCAGTCAGGATCTGTTGCTGAAGTGTTGTTTTGTGCAAGGAAAATGGCTTCGGGTCGCTCCGGATCGGTTTCGTGCAAGCACCCGATTGAATGGTGTAAGCGACGTGGAAAACCCGCACAATGATTTATGATTCGAAATCATTCATTCGCAATGACGCTTTACTAATTCACAATTCCTAATCCTCCTTTACGCCTTTCAATTATCTTTGCGGAATGCAACAAAAAGAGGACAATCTGAAGGACGTAATCTCCCACGCGAAGGAGTATGGTTTTGTATTTCCGTCATCCGAAATTTACGATGGCCTTTCGGCGACCTATGACTACGGCCAGCTGGGGGCTGAATTGAAAAACAACATCAAGTCGTACTGGTGGAAATCCATGGTACAAATGCACGAAAACATTGTCGGTATTGACGCTGCTATTTTCATGCATCCCACCACGTGGAAAGCTTCAGGCCATGTTGATGCATTCAATGATCCTTTGATTGATAACAAGGATTCCAAAAAGCGCTATCGTGCGGATGTTCTGATTGAAGAACACATGGAAAAGTACAATCAGAAGATTGAAAAGGACGTGGCAAAGGGAAAGAAGCGCTTCGGTGATGACTTCGACGAAGTGCAATTTCTGGCTACGAATCCCAATGTACTCCGCAACAAGGCAAAAATCGACGATATCAGGGAGCGTATGCGCGTGGTGATGGAGGCAGATGACATGGAGGGAATTTACACCCTGATCATGGATTTGGGGATTGTTTGCCCGATCTCGGGAACAAAAAACTGGACGGAAGTTCGTCAGTTTAACCTGATGTTCTCAACGGAGCTTGGTTCCGTTGCGGGTGATGCTTCTAAAATTTACCTTCGACCGGAAACTGCTCAGGGGATTTTCGTGAATTACCTCAACGTACAGAAGACCGGTCGGATGAAAATTCCGTTTGGAATCGCGCAGATTGGTAAGGCCTTCCGAAATGAGATCGTTGCGCGTCAGTTTATCTTCAGAATGCGCGAATTTGAGCAAATGGAGATGCAGTTTTTTGTGCGACCGGGAGAGGAAATGAAGTGGTACGAGTACTGGAAAGAAGCCCGTATGAAATGGCACCAGGCACTTGGTTTGGGTGAGGAGAATTACCGATTCCACGATCACATCAAACTGGCTCACTATGCGAATGCGGCAGCGGATATTGAATTCAATTTCCCTATGGGGTTCAAGGAACTGGAAGGTATTCACTCGCGCACCGACTTCGATCTGAAGCAACATGAAGCACATTCGACCAAAAAACTTCAATATTTTGATCCGGAATTGAACGAGAGTTACGTTCCTTACGTGGTGGAAACTTCCATTGGTTTGGACCGCATGTTCCTGGCCGTATTGAGCACTTCCTACAAAATGGAAGATCTGGAAGACGGAAAACAGCGTGCTGTTCTGTCGCTTCCACCTGCATTGGCTCCGTACAAGGTTGCGGTGATGCCTTTGCTACGTCGTGATGGACTTCCGGAAAAAGCACGTGAGGTATTGGATTTGCTGAAATACGATTTCAACTGCTCTTATGACGAAAAAGATGCCGCCGGAAAACGCTACCGCCGTCAGGATGCGATTGGTACGCCCTATTGCATCATGATTGATCACCAGACGCTGGAGGACAACACCGTTACCATTCGCGATCGCGATACGATGGGGCAAGAACGCGTTGCGATTGATGAGCTGAACACAATCATTGGAAAGAAGGTTTCGATGAAGGCACTGTTGAAGGGGTAACTGAGCAGGCTTTGTCTCTGTCCTTTTCGTGGTGCGAATGGAAAGAATCAAGCCTTTCTCAAGAGGTGTACGCCGTACATCACGCGAATTGATCTGACAGGGTGGAGCGTATGTTCTACTTACCCCTCGCCATTTGAATCAATACGTAAATAAGAAAGATCCAGGGAGCTCCATGCATCGCCAAATCCAACCAATCCATTCCGGCCATTTCACGACCCAATCGAATGTTGTTGATTTGCTTCCAAATGTGCGGATGCGGCGTAAATGGTGCCAGGCCCAACGTAAGGCACGCTACAACGGCCACGAGCAGGTATTTTTTCATCGTCGTTTGAAGGGTTTTACCACATGCCCCCAGAATGACGTTGGGTAGTTTTCAACGTTTTCGAATCCCAGTTCGATATCGCGTCCGGATTTTGGGATGTAGTTTGTTCGGAAAATGTAGTCCCAAACGCTCAGGGTAATGGCATAATTCATACCGTATGGCCGGTCGGCTGGTAATTCTTTGGCATGGTGCCAGATGTGCATTTTCGGGTTGTTCAGAATGTATTTCAGCGGCCCGTAGTCCCAACCCAGGTTTGCATGATTCAGGTGACCGATCAAGGTGGCAAAAAAGTAGATATAAAAGGCGTCCGTGAGTTTGAAATTGAAGATGTAAGCAAGCAATGTAAACTTCGCGATCTGGTACACAACGGACTCCATGAAATGAAATCTCAGGTGCGCTGCAAATCCCATTTCACGTACCGAGTGGTGCACTTTGTGAAATTCCCACAGGAACGGAACGCGGTGTAAAATCACATGTACCGACCATTGTACAAAGTCATAGAGTAAGAAGTAAACGACGAATTGCAGCCAACCCGGAAGACCTGAAAAATCGAGCAAGTAATCGGTGGGTAACCCCATGGTTCCGACCAGTTTTCCAAAGAGAATACGCGTTGTTTTTGTGAGTGCGGCAAAGACGATCAGTTGAAACAGGAAGTAATTGAAGAACATGTAAAACGCATCCTGCCAAAAATCTTTTCTGAATTTGCGCTGTTTCTTTCTCCAGGGAAACGCAAGCTCAAGTCCAAACACTACCAGCGATACAATCATCAGGAAATAAAATCCATTGGGGAATTTCAGCGGATGTGTAATTGCATCCCACAGATAACTCGCGTACCCTTCATACGCCCTTGTGATTGCTTCCCAAAATTCCATTTACTCTTCTACATATGGAATCATATTCGTCCACGGACCTCCGTTGTAGGCTTCTACTCCTGCAGCTTTCAACTGTACTTTCGCCGACCCGGAACGCATTCCTGAGGCACACACGCACACGACGGGTACGCCCCATGTTTTGATGTCTTTCAGGCGACCACGAATCTGTCCCACCGGAATGTTTTCAGAGCCTGGAATGGCACCACCTGCAAATTCCTGTGGAGATCGAACATCAATGATCACTGCTCCTCGTTTGAATAATTCGTTGTAGTCCGTTTTCGAACCCAATAGTTTCCTTAACATATCATTTCATATTAGCGCGTTTTCCCAGGTAGACGCGATAGGCAATCAAAGCAGGAAATCCAATCAAAAATATTCCCGCAAGCATCCATCCTGTTCCGGTCAATCGGAAATCCACAACGCCATACTCTTTCATTCCTTCTGTTCCGATGCCTAAAAAGCTGGACAAGCTCATGGGCCGATGCTCCGTAGCTTCATACAACCCTCTTTTTACATCAAATTCCCCATCGAAAAGATTAATGGGGAGCAGGAACAAAAGAGCCGACATTACGACGAGCGAGACAACAAATACAATGATGGTTCTTTTCTTTCGATTCATCCCTTTGCTTGTTAGACGTAAAGTTACTGTTAATTTTACATCGAATGAAAGCAAAACTGGCATATTTGTGTGGTTCTGCGAGCTGGGGTGGATTGGAGATGAATCATCTTCGAAACGCGATCTGGATGCAGGAACGGGGTCATGACGTTGTGGTCATTGGAGTGAAAGACTCGCCTTACGCCATTCGCGCCGGAGAGATGAACCTCCCTTTGGTTGAGATCAAAGCTTACCGGAAATACTACGCCTGGAGCGCAGCGCGATCTCTGTCACAAATGCTCAGGAAACAAGGTATCACTCACCTGCTGATCCGCGCCACACACGATGTCAGTATGGCGGCTAGTTTGAAGCAGAAATACCCGGCACTGCATGTTTCTTATTTCATGGAAATGCAAATCGGCGTGAACAAGAAGGGGCCGGGGCATACGCTTCGATTTAAAAAGATCGATGTATGGTCATGTCCGTTACCCTGGCTGAAAAATCAGGTGGAAGAAAAGACGAATTATCGAAACGAACTCGTGGTAATTCCATCCGGAATGGAAAGAGAGCCTCTGCTGAAACCCATTGATTCGCGCAAAGCTCGTGAGGCGTTAAACCTACCGTATGACGAACTTCTTTTCGGTTTAATTGGACGCTTTGACCCGCAAAAAGGTCAACTTCTTTTGCTCGAAGCGATGAAACTCACCGAGAATAAATCCTTCCATGTTTTGTTCATCGGTGAACCCACCCGAGGTGAAGCCGAGGGGTATTTTGATCAAATGCAATCCGTGATTCAGGAGCATGATCTGAGCAATCGCGTTCACATACGGCCTTTTCAAAAAGACCTTCGGCAATTCTATGCAGCGATCGATTGGCTTGTAATGGCAACGGGGTCAGAATCCATCGGAATGGTAACACTTGAGGCACTCACAAACGGAACACCTGTTTTGGGAAGTAACGCAGGAGGTACCCCGGAAATTCTCGGCGAAAATGGCGGCATTCTATTTGAAACCGAAAATGCGGTCAGCCTTTCCGAAAAGCTCGATTTTATCGCTCAACATCGCCCGGAATTTACCCCCAAATCCTTGCAAAAACTCACCGAGTCGTTTGATCATCACTCGGTATGCGAGCAGGTAGAACGGACGTTAAATTTATGATTTTTCGCAAGATTCAATTGAA
>JAURNA010000162.1 GCA_030830385.1 Crocinitomicaceae bacterium
CGATCCTTCAACCAAAAGTATCTTCATATCCGAAAAGTTGATTTCAGGATAATCGCGTGGAAGAATGTACCTCCGCATTTCGGCCAACGTTCCGGCTAATTCCACGCCCGTTGGTCCTCCACCTGCAACAACAAATGTGAGCCAGGCTTCACGGGACTCTGGTGATTTGGTTAACGCTTCTTCAAACCGCTCCAGGATCACGTTTCTCAGGTGCAGCGACTCATTGATGCTCTTCATGGGGAGTGCATAACGTTTGATGTTGTGCTTCCCGAAAAAATTATTCCCGGCACCCGTTGCAATGATGAGATGATCATATTCGAACGATCCTTTTGATGTAAAAATGAATTTATTTGCTGCATCCACCTGATAAACCTCAGCCAGACGAAACCGAATTGCACTTCTCTGGAAAATCTTTCGAAAAGGGAAGATAATTGAGCTTGGTTCTAAACCGGATGTTGCCACCTGATAGAAAAGTGGCTGAAACTGGTGAAAATTGTGTTTGTCGATAACGAGGACATCAAAGCCCGACCGCCTCAGTTTCCGTGCGATTTTTAATCCACCGAAACCTCCTCCTATGATCACGACGCGCTCCTTGCGATTTTTGGAAATACCCACCTTTATAACCTGAATTTTTCAGGCATAGTTTAGCGTATGAAAGGTACGAAATTCCCTTTAATCCGCCGCCATTTTTTCGCAGAAGAATGTACCTTAAAACAAATCGGTAATTACACTGTCGTCAACAATTTCAGGAAGCGTGACTTTCAACGATGGCTCTGCTTCCATTGCTCTCTTGATTGCGAATATCGCCCCTTCGTTTCTTGCCCAGCTTCTGCGTGTGATTCCGTTGTTTACGTCCCAATGGAGCATCATCTTCAAACGTCGTTCTGCCTCAGCCGAACCATCGAGAAGCATTCCGAAACCTCCGTTTATCACTTCTCCCCAGCCAACACCGCCACCGTTGTGAATAGACACCCAGGTTGCTCCCCGGAAACTATCACCGATTACATTGTGGATTGCCATGTCTGCCGTAAAGCGAGAGCCGTCGTAAATATTGGACGTTTCCCTGTACGGGGAATCTGTTCCCGAAACGTCGTGGTGATCTCTCCCCAGGACAACCGGACCAATCTTGCCAGAGGCTATGGCATCGTTGAAAGCTTTGGCGATTTTCATCCGGCCTTCTGCATCGGCATACAAAATCCGAGCTTGAGACCCAACAACCAGTCTGTTGTCCTGTGCCCCGCGTATCCATTGAATGTTGTCCGCCATTTGCTGCTGAATTTCCTCAGGGCTATTTTGACGAATTTCCGACAGCACTGCGCATGCAAGATCATCGGTGTGTTGAAGGTCTTCTGGTTTTCCGGAGGTACATACCCATCGAAAGGGGCCAAATCCATAGTCGAAACACATCGGGCCCATGATATCCTGCACATACGATGGATACCGGAAATCGATTCCATTTTCAGCCATGATGTCCGCCCCCGCACGAGATGCTTCGAGCAAGAATGCATTTCCGTAATCGAAGAAGTAGGTTCCCTTTGCCGTGTGTTCATTGATTGCCGCAACGTGACGTCGCAAGGATTCCTGAACTTTCTCCCTGAAGGTGTCCGGTTCCGAAGCCATCATTTCATTGGACGTTTCGAAGGACATTCCTGCGGGGTAATATCCTCCGGCCCATGGATTGTGTAAGGAAGTCTGATCAGAGCCCAGATCGATGTGAACATCCTCTTCGTTGAATTTTTCCCAAACATCAACCACATTCCCCAGGTAAGCAATCGAAACTGCCTCTTTTTGCTCCCGGGCAGATCGAACACGCGCAACTAGCTTGTCGAGGTCTTTGATGATTTCATCGACCCAGCCCTGATCGTGACGAATCTGCGTGATTTTCGGATTTACTTCAGCACAAACGGTAATGCATCCTGCGATCGTTCCTGCCTTTGGTTGTGCGCCACTCATTCCTCCCAGTCCGGAAGTTACGAACAACGATCCTGCAGGAGATTTGCTGATCTTACGAAATCCGTTCAATACGGTAATTGTGGTTCCATGCACGATTCCCTGAGGGCCTATGTACATATAGGAGCCCGCTGTCATCTGACCGTATTGAGTTACACCCAAAGCATTGAATTTCTCCCAATCGTCGGGTTGAGAATAATTCGGAATCATCATTCCGTTTGTAACGACAACACGCGGCGCATCTTTGTGTGATGGAAACAAACCAAGCGGATGTCCTGAGTACATAACCAGCGTCTGTTCTTCCGTCATCTCGGCCAGATACCTCATTGTGAGTCTGTACTGAATCCAATTCTGGAATACCGCACCGTTTCCTCCGTAGGTGATTAATTCATGTGGATGCTGAGCGACGGCATAATCCAGGTTGTTTTGGATCATCAACATGATTGCCTTTGCCTGCTCACACTTTCCGGGGTATTCTTCAATCCTGCGTGCGTACATTTTGTATGTCGGACGGTAGCGATACATGTAAATTCGTCCATATGTGTTGAGTTCTTCGAGAAACTCAGGAGCCAATTGTGTATGCTGTTCTTTCGGAAAATATCGAAGTGCATTGCGCAACGCAAGCTTACGTTCTTCTTCTGTTAGTATCTGCTTTCGTTTCGGAGCGTGATTGATGCCGTGCTCAGCGACAGGCATTGCCGGGATTGTGATGGGTACACCCTGCACTATCTCTTTGTGAAATTCTTCCGTTGTCATGTGTTTTGTGATTTAAGAATGGTCAAAATTGTTGAATCCGCATTGATGGTCTTTCCTACGGATAGCGCACATTTGGGCGGAATGTGATCGTAGATAAACACATGTGACAAAGGTAATTGTTTCGTTGAAACGATCGGTTATTTAGGGTTTTATCCCTGCAAAACGTACCGATAAGCTTTTTTGGATGGCAGGTGTGATATCGTAAAACGTATCTTCTAACACGATTCATTTTTAGCTTCTTTATTCCAAATCTAACGCTACTCCGCAAACACGAATCTTTCACTGGCACCTGCACACGTTCATCACAGTTTGAATATTGCCGGGGGAGTGAACAAGACTTCCGAGTTTCACGCTCCCTTTTTCATTTTACTGAGCCCTGTACAAGAGGAGATTTCAAGGGATTCACTCCGGACAATGACCGTTTTTTGCCTGTTGCTTATTGCATGAACCGCAGCGAGTGAGGAAATAACAATCCTTTCGATCACCGTCCCGTCCATCCAACAACGTTTCCTTTGATACGGCCGATTCCTCGTCTTACGACCGTATTAAAAGTACAGTCATTGAAATCAATCGACTTCCCGAAATTAATTTCCTGTGACTACCTGAGTAAGTTTATGTGTCCTTCCCAGGTGTAGCTCGCATCATTGAGCAGGTCTTTGGCTCTGATAATCCAGTTGTAGATACCTGTCTGTGCGTTCTCACCTGCATAGGTGCCATCCCATCCCGCTTCGATATCATTTGATTCCCATACGATCTCTCCCCAGCGATTTATGATGAGTAGTTCGAAATCGTAAATATCGATTCCTTCTATTTGCACCCTCCAATTCTGATTGAATTGGTCACCATTCGGGGTAAATGCATTCGGGGCATAGATGAGTACTTCAGGGTGTACAATCACGTCCCGAACAGTCGTGTCCACACAACCTAATTCTGAGGTCGTAATCAACATTACTTCGTACGATCCTGTTTGCCCATCCGGGAACATCACCCGTGCATTCGTTTGTGTTGATTGGGAAGGGTTACCATCCTGGAAGTACCAATGATAGGTATATCCGTTGGAGGAGTAGTTTGTAAAGAGTACGTCTGTGTTGAACATCAGCACCGGACTCGGGGAATATTTAAATTCTGCCGTTGGCTTTGGTTTTACCTGTATCGCATCTTCGAATGTCAAAGAGTCAACACATCCCTGGTGGGAAGTTACGATCATCTGAATGTCATAAGACCCTGCCATTAGCGTGTTTGTTGCGATTGTATCCTGATTCACAAACTCCATGTTTGGTTCAACGAACCAGTAATTGGACTGACTTGCAGGTTCAGTAGTATTGACGATGTGGAATACAGCTGGCTCACATTGCTCAGGGTCTAAGACTTTATATTGAGGAACCGGCAAAGGCGCTACAAATATTTCAGTAGACATTACCAGTGGTGTACTTTCACAACCATCCGTGACCGTGACCGTATAGGTAGTGGTCGCCGGAGGATTTGCAACAATTTGATGGTTACCAGGTCCCGTTTGCAATTCACCGGAACTCCAGCTGAAGGTATAAGGCTGACCAATTCCGTCTGTACAATTGGCAAATACATGGGTTGGATAACCCGGACAAATCGTATCGAATGGTGAGATCGTTGCGGATAATGGCGGATATAAAGAAACGTTGATTGTTTCTGTTGGTGAAATGCATCCAACTTCATTTTCAGCATACACTTCATAACTTGAGTCACCCGATGGATTTACGGATTGAATCGAATTCAGGTCTGATGTCATGTTCCAATGGAAAGCGTAGGTTGTTCCTCCTGTGGACGATGCGGAGATCGTTGCTGTTCCATTCTCACAAATGGTTGTATCGTTGCTGACCGTAACAGTAGGTGTTGTAAATACGGTTATGCTGAATTGCTCAGGAGTTCCCGTGCAAAATTGCGTAGATGGTGTAACTTCAATATTTGAAATTTCTACCCCCCCGATTGCATTCCCGGGGAAAGAAAGAATATCTCCTGTTCCATTCGCTGCGAGTCCCGTATTTGTATTGGTATTTGTCCAGGAATACGTTGCTCCGCCAACCACACCGAAGAATAAAACATCCTGTGTATTACTTCCGTTACATAGCGTTTGATCTGCGATTGAGTTCACTGAAGGCACTTCATTCACTACTACCACTGTTTCGACTGAGTCCACTTCAGAACAACTACTGTCTGTTAATATCAATTTATACGTTCCAGCCATTGCCGGAGTTGATCCATTGATTACCGGATTTTGAACATTTGAGCTAAACCCATTCGGTCCAGTCCAGTTATACACAAAAGTACCGCTATTAGCAGGTCCAAACAATTCAATTGTCTCTCCCTCACAGTAGGCTCCAGAATTCGATGCAGTCGCACTGATACCACCACTAAAGGTAATCGTCACGACACCATCACCAACTCCAGTCTGAGCACAACCAAAACCTGCGGGTACGAGGCTTGCGCCACCACCACCTCCTCCTCC
>JAURNA010000163.1 GCA_030830385.1 Crocinitomicaceae bacterium
AATTTGAAGAAGGCGGAGCAGCGAAACTCAGAAAATTTCTGGCAGATGCACGCGAAAAGTACACCGTTGCACTTGATTTTCTGGAGAAACCAGGCCTGAAATGGTCGGAGCTCGTCAATCTGAAGGCATTGAAAAAAGGATGGAAACTCGATGTGTTTAAGTCGGTTCAAAAGGATGTCCACAAGCGGTTTCAATCCGAACGGGCACGTATGATCCTTACCTTCCCGGTTCTTTTCCTCGGCGAAATGCCGAATCGCATTCCGTCTATGTACACCCTGATGAATCACGCAGATTTGACACTCGGCACCTGGTATCCGGAGGGTGGAATGAGCGCGATAGCCATTGCTCTTGAAAAAATTGCCAAAGAACAAGGAGTACATTTCCATTACAACTGTGCCGTTGAGCGTATCGAAGCAATGAACGGTTCACTTCAAAGCCTTGTGGTGAATGGTGAGACCCACGCTTTTGACGCCGTGATTGGCGGGGCCGATTACCACCACATCGAACAGAAACTATTGCCCAAAAAATTCCGGCGTTATTCTGAATCGTACTGGGAGAACCGCAAAATGGCCCCCAGTTCACTCATCTTCTACGTTGGTCTTTCGAAAAAAATCGAAGGGCTGCTCCATCACAACCTGTTCTTTGATCGAAACCTCAGCGAACACGGAGAATCCATTTACAAGACCCTCAAGTGGCCGGACAATCCGTTGTTTTACGTGTGTGCACCGTCGAAAACGGATCCGAACGTATCTCCACAAGGGCACGAAAATCTATTCATTCTGATTCCGACTGCAAACAATCTAAACGATCCCGAATCGATCCGGGACACGTACTTCGAGGAGGTCATCAAACGAATGGAGGCGCATTGCAAGGTATCCATACGTGATTCGATTATCTATAAAAAGTCTTTTTCCAATTCTGATTTTAAATCAGAATACAACTCGTTTGGTGGAAACGCATACGGTCTGGCCAATACGTTAACACAAACTGCTAACTTAAAGCCAAAAATGACTTCTAAACTGAAAAATCTTTATTATTGTGGACAATTGACGGTTCCCGGACCCGGAGTTCCTCCGGCGCTGATCTCCGGAAAGATTGCCGCAAACCAACTAATTCAAGACCTATGAAAGAGATTTACGACAACTATGCGCTAAATGCATCAAAAATGGTGACTCGTTCGTACAGCACCTCATTTCACTCAGGCGTACAATGCCTTGACAAATCGATCCGAAACGACGTCCATTCTATTTATGGCTTCGTCCGGTTAGCCGACGAAATCGTTGACAGCTTTCATGGATATGATCAGGCATCATTACTGGACGAATTCAAAAAGAACACTTTCGCAGCGCTTGATCATGGAATTTCGCTCAATCCAATTCTGAATTCATTTCAAGCTGCAGTAAACAAATACGAAATCGACCATGAACTGATTCATCAGTTTCTGCACAGTATGGAAATGGACCTGAATTCATTGGAATATACACAGGCGAAATACGAGGAATACATTCTGGGATCTGCTGAAGTTGTTGGCCTTATGTGCCTGAAGATTTTTGTCTATGGAGATGAAGCCGAATATCAACGATTGAAGCCTTTTGCGATGAAACTGGGGTCGGCATTTCAAAAAATCAACTTCCTGCGGGATATGAATGCTGATTATTACGAATTGGGACGAATCTACTTCCCCGGAATCGATGTTCACAACATGACTCCTGAAGATAAACAGCAAATCGAAGCTGAAATTCATGATGAATTCAGGGAAGCCTTCATCGGAATACAACAACTTCCCAAGTCTTCTCGTTTCGGAGTGTACGTTTCGTATGTATACTACTCTAAGTTACTGAGGAAAATTAAGCGAAAGACCATGCAGGAACTCATTTCATCCCGCATTAGAATCCCGAACAATACAAAGTGGTTTTTGTTCGCAAAATCCTATGTTCGAAATTCTATGAATATGCTCTGATGGAGGAAGTAATTCTCGTAAATGAAGACGATCAGGCGATTGGTACCATGGAAAAAATGGAAGCCCATCGGAAAGGCACGCTGCACCGGGCATTTTCGGTGTTTGTCTTTAATTCTAACAATCAATTGTTGCTCCAGAAGAGAGCACGTCACAAATACCATTCCGGTGGACTTTGGTCCAATACATGTTGTAGTCATCCGCGTGAAAATGAAACACTCACGGATGCGGGTGAACGCAGACTACGGGAAGAGTTGGGCTACAGCGTACCTTTGAATTGGTGCTTTTCTTTCATTTATCGCGCCGAGCTGGATCAAGGCTTGATTGAACACGAACTCGATCATGTACTCATCGGAAATTCAGATGAAATACCCAACCCGAACGAGGACGAGGTTTCAGACTGGACTTTCATGGATTTGGGACAACTGGAATCCGACATGATGATTCATCCGGAAAACTATACGGAGTGGTTTAAAATTGTCTTGCCTCGTGTGCGGGATGAACTCAACGAATACCTGAAAAAATGAGTCAGC
The DNA here is from genome assembly GCA_030830385.1 of Crocinitomicaceae bacterium. GTDB lineage: Bacteria > Bacteroidota > Bacteroidia > Flavobacteriales_D > Crocinitomicaceae > UBA4466. The sequence goes on from JAURNA010000163.1 coordinate 2,491, forward strand.
TTCTGCGGTTCCTTCCCGGAATATCACTGATCATTCTCCTTATTTTTCACACTGTAGGAATCGTTCTTTTGGCGAAGTCACCTGAAAACGCCGATCTCACCTGGGTAACATTGAGCCTTTGTGCGTTTCTTATTTTTATCAACGACGCCTCATTTCTGCGCGGTTTCGTACTCCTCGTACTCATCTACACTGCCGGGTTTTGGCTGGAGTGGCTGGGGGTGAGCACCGGGTATTTATTCGGTTCCTATTCGTATGGAGATTCATTGGGGTTCAAGTACCTGGACATTCCCCTAATCATCGGTTTGAACTGGTACGTCCTGGTAGTGTCAGCATCGAATTTACTTCGAACTGCAAATGCACCCAGTTGGATCATCGCAATTGCCGCCGGTCTTTCCTGCACATTACTGGATGTACTCATCGAACCTGTGGCTACTCAGCTCGATTTCTGGCAATGGGAAAACAATTCAATCCCACTTTTCAACTACGTATGTTGGTGGGGAGTCAGTACATTATTTTGCTACTTATACCTGCTTATTTCACCACAACGCATCAATCCGGTTGGTCGTGGATTGTTCCTTATCTGGACTATTTTCTTCCTGATTCTTAATTTTGTGTAACGATGATTCTAGGCACAGCAGCACTCATATTGGCTTTTCTTTCCATGGAATTCATGGCTTGGTCCACACACAAGTACGTCATGCATGGCTTTTTGTGGAATGTACATCGCGACCACCATCAACCCACCGGAAAGCGCTTTCAACGAAACGACTTGTTTTTTCTCATTTTCGCCGTCCCTTCCTGGTTGTGCGTTATGCTTGGAATGATCTACCAGGCTCCTTTTTCCATCGGATTCGGGCTCGGCATCGCACTTTATGGCATGGTCTATTTTCTTGTGCACGACGTACTGATCCATCGTCGATTCAAGTGGTTCGACAAAACACAAAACCGCTATTTCAAAGCCATTCGGAAAGCGCACAAAGTTCATCACAAAAAACAACACAAGGAAGACGGTGAATGCTTCGGAATGCTTATTGTACCCAGAAAGTACTTCCGTTTATGAAATCTCTTTATCTCCTACTTGACCTGGCAACATTTATCATGCCCGCAGCATTGAGCTTCGATCGAAAGGTGCAGTTTTTCAAACAATGGAAAAGCGTTTTCATCAGTTCATTGGTTGTTGGCATTCCCTTTTTAGTGTGGGACATTCTTTTCACACACCATGGAGTCTGGGGTTTCAATCCCGATTACTTAACTGGAATCTACATCGTAAATCTCCCGCTGGAAGAAGTGCTGTTTTTTATTGTCGTTCCTTTTGCCTGTGCGTTCATCTACGCATGTTGTCGTTACTATTTCCGTGCACAATCTTTCCCGTACTTGAATCGTGGCATGATGATTGCGATTCCTATCTATGCTGGAATGCTTTTGTTTATAGGCGGTGGAATCTACACTGAAGTTGTAACGATTTCGGCATTTTTTGTATGGGTCGTTGCAATGATCAACAGACAATTCAAGTACCTGTTCGTTGCATTTCTGCTGAGTTTGATTCCCTTTCTCTTGGTAAATGGAATCCTGACGGGATCACTCTCGGAAAGTCCCGTGGTCTGGTACAGCAACTGGGGAATAACCGGGTTGAGAATCCGAACGATTCCCTTCGAAGACGTCCTCTACTCTTTTTCACTCATAGTTCCTACGATTCTTCTTCATGAGTGGATTTCACGAAAGTGGCAACGATGATCAAAATTGGACTCCTGTCAGACACGCATGGGCATTTGGATGAGC
>JAURNA010000164.1 GCA_030830385.1 Crocinitomicaceae bacterium
CAACCCAGTTGGAACTGCAATAATGGCATAGCCCGTAAGCATCATCAGAACAGAAATCATCTTTCCGATTTCGGTAGTTGGGGTTACGTCTCCATAACCAACCGTTGTTACCGTCACTACTGCCCAGTATATACTCGATGGTATGCTCTCAAATCCTTTGTGCCCTTCTTCGACAACATACATGAGTGTCCCGGTTAGTATCATCATCATGACCACAAAGAACAGGAAGACCATGATTCGGTAGTAAGATGCCTTGAGTGCCTGATACAACGCCTGAGATTCAGAGGTGAATCGACTCAGCTTGAGAATTCGGAATATACGCAACAGGCGAAGTGCGCGAACCACGCGAAGCGAAGCGTAGGCTGGTAGAAAATAACCGATAAAGGTGGGTAGAATGGATAGCAGATCTATGATTCCCCAGGTGCTGATCATGTAACGAATGGGACGCGGGGAAATCCAGATGCGAAGCAGGTATTCAATTGTAAAAATGATCGTAAATCCCCACTCAATATATGCCAGCTCTCTCCCGAGTCCTTCTCGCCACGAAGGAATACTTTCGAAGAAAATAACGAGTACAGATAGCAGGATCAACACCAGCAAGGCAAGGTCAAAATTGCGCCCCGCACGCGTCGTGGTACCAAAAATTACATCGTGGAGTTTTTTTCGCATTGTACCAAAGATACGAATGAGAATCAGGAATGAAGAATTATACGTTGTGAATTGGTCCCCTTCTGAAAAACCCGGTATTTTGAGAACAGACGTACACAAAAGATGAAGATGAACAACACATCCAGCTGCTCTGTGCGTGCGCAATTTTCTCTATTTCAACCCGTTTTTCGGGTTTTTATCGGTTGTGGGCAATGGAGTTTGATTTCTTTCGCTGGCGTCGTCTCACTTCATCATCAATCCGGATTTTCACAGAAATTCTGATCTGGATTCACGATTTCACCACTATTTGATTTGTGCCGAATGAACGTAGATCGTCGATCCTTATAAGGTCCATTCCCTGCCTTTTTTCAAGGGATGACTCAATAAGGAGAAATTACTTCTGTTCGATTTACTTCACTGCAAGAGCCTCTAGTAGCAGAGGTAGGCATTGTACCATCCTGAGGAAGATTCCTGATCGTCCTTCAAATCAGGCACTTCAAGATCGGCTACCTTTTCGAACACCGGATTGCCGGCATCTGACAACCTCCAAAGAGAATGTACGCCTGTATATCGCTGATTTTTCCAGCTAATCTGTCCACGCGGGCCTTCAACTCCAGTCCCTTTTATGGATTCGAGAATGTTATCTGGGTCCATATCCCGTAGCAGCAAGCCAACTTCTCTCCCAAGTAAGGCAAATGCCGAATTCGGTCTTTCACCGAGTCCTGCGAAATCTGGCGGAATCCAGGTAGAGACCGTTAGCAATTCAGATACTTTATCTCCCACAACATCAATATACGATTCATTCAGTTGTAACGGAGACGCAATGAGTGGGCGATCCACTTTTCTTTTAAACCTTTTCCAATATTCGAGATTTTCCCAGGCATACAGTCCATTATACACCTCACAGAATACGTCTGATTCACCCGCCTCATTGTAAAACGCATTGTGAAAATCAGGTTCGTCTTCCCTTGGGGTGTTTGGGGGAATATAATGCGCTGAGAATTCTCCTCCGAAATGATACAATGAGTACTCGAGAGCTCGTAAGAAACCATATCCTGCGTCGTTAAAGCTTGAGGAATACCCCAGTTTCTTCCATCTTCGATCCGCACAAAGATTGCCAATTGCAGACATTGCATCTACCATTCCGTAAGAAAGCTCGAATACATAGTCGTTTCGCACCGCATTGGACGCTTTGGCCCCCAGCGTTGTAACCAATAAAGGGACCTGCAACGCCTCGGCTTTTTCGTACAAATGCTCAATTCCATACTCTCCCAGCAGCGCGATCACAACATTTGCTTTTTCCTGAAAAACAAGTTTTTCGTAACCGCTTGCATTTCGTTCAGGATTTTCGGCAAACCCTATTGATTCAATACAAAAAGTGTACTCACCCGGAACATTTTCATGAATTGCGTCTATGAAAGACTTGCCCATTCCGGGCTCCACTTTCGAGTGCGGGAGAAGGATTCCGATTTTCATTTATCAGGTTCGATTTAAACAGTGACCAACTTACCAAAAATTAATGGCTTATTGGTTCGGCACTTACGAAAATAAAAGAGGCTGTCTCAAAAGTCGAGACAGCCTCCTGTTGTTTAAAACATGAATTCTAGTATCGGTAATGCTCCGGCTTGTACGGACCTTCAATGGTAACACCGATGTATTCCGCCTGATCCTGACGAAGCGCTGTCAACTCTACACCGATTTTCGCGAGGTGAAGTGCAGCCACTTTCTCATCAAGATGCTTTGGAAGCATGTAAACTTCGTTCTTGTAATGATCTGAATTGTTCCACAACTCGATTTGCGCCAATGTCTGGTTCGTGAATGAATTGGACATTACGAATGATGGGTGACCTGTAGCACATCCGAGGTTTACCAATCGACCTTCAGCCAATACGATGATGTCGTTTCCATTGATCGTATACATATCTACCTGTGGTTTGATTTCCACTTTTGTAGAACCGTACGTACCGTTCAACCAAGCCATGTCGATTTCGTTGTCAAAGTGACCAATGTTACAAACGATTGTCTTGTCCTTCATCGCTTCGAAGTGATGTCCCTGAACGATGTCCTTATTCCCCGTAGTTGTCACAACGATGTCTACATTGTTCACTACAGACTCCAGGCGCTTCACTTCGAACCCGTCCATTGCTGCCTGAAGTGCACAGATTGGGTCAATTTCCGTAACGATTACACGCGCACCTGCTCCACGAAGTGATGCCGCTGATCCTTTCCCTACATCTCCGTATCCACATACCACCGCTACTTTACCCGCCATCATCGTATCTGTGGCACGACGAATCGCATCTACGAGTGATTCTTTACATCCGTACTTGTTATCGAACTTCGATTTCGTTACCGAATCGTTTACATTGATCGCAGGCATTACGAGTGTTCCGTTTTTCATACGATCATACAAACGGTGAACACCTGTTGTTGTCTCCTCAGACAAACCTTTGATGTCTTTGCACAGTTCAGGGTAGCGATCGAAAACCATGTTCGTAAGGTCTCCGCCATCGTCCAAAATCATGTTCAATGGCTCCCCGCCTTCGAATGCAAACAACGTCTGCTCGATGCACCAGTCAAACTCTTCTTCGTTCATTCCTTTCCAGGCAAACACCGGAATTCCGGCTGCTGCGATTGCCGCCGCCGCGTGATCCTGTGTTGAAAAAATGTTACACGAAGACCAGGTAACATCTGCTCCGAGTTCTACCAGTGTTTCGATCAACACAGCCGTTTGAATCGTCATGTGAAGACACCCGGCGATTCGTGCTCCTTTCAGCGGTTTTGACTCTCCGTATTCCGAGCGAAGTGCCATTAATCCGGGCATTTCTGCCTCCGCTAATTTGATCTCTTTACGACCCCAGTCCGCCAGGCTGATGTCTTTAACCTTGTACTGCAATTTTTCTGTTGTACTCATACCTTTTATCTATCTAATTCTCAATTTGCCACGCAAAATTACGAAGTTCCTTTCGGATTCAAAAGAAACAGAGATGGATTGACCCTGTTACAATCGCTTTCGAACCAATTCTTCGAGGCAATCTACAAACCGATCGTGGTCGTTTGAACTTGGGACCAACTGTACTTTTTCACCGCCCTTCTCTTCAAAAAGCTCCTGGTACTCATCTCCGATTTCAATTATTGTTTCCAGGCAATCAGCAACGAACGCAGGACTCAGCACCAACAGTTTTTTCGCACCTTTTTCGGCTTGTTGTTCCACGACTTTATCTGCGAATGGCGTGAGCCACTTCTTATCGAGACGAGATTGGAAGCAGACCGTATAGTCCTTCTCAGAAATGCCTAACTTCTGCGCGATTAGTCGTGTGGTTGCGTAGCAAGTAGCCTTGTAACAGAACTTATTTTGATCATTTACCTCCGATTCGCAGGGTTGATCTGAGCATAAATCCGAATCTTCGTACACTTTGTCCACATGACGATCCGGAAGGCCGTGATACGAGAACAGTACATGATCGTATTCGCTCAGGTTGAATTTTGCCGCCCGATCCACCACCGAGTCAATGTAGCCTTCTGAATCCCAAAATTGATTCACCAGGGAAACGTGTGGAACCACCCACCATTTTCGGATGATTCGCATGGCCAGATCCAGTGCTGAACCAGTCGTAGCGCTTGCATATTGCGGAAACAACGGAACAATGATCAAGTGATCGTAATTTTCTTTCCGGATGGATTCCAGCACATCGTACATCGATGGATTTTGGTAACGCATGGCCCAGTGAACGGTGACGTTTTCATCGAAGCGTTGCTGGAGTTTATTCCTGAGGTTTTCCGTGTGTGTAACGAGAGGGGAAACGCCGTTTCCGTGTTCCCAAAGTTCCTTGTACACCTTTGCTGATTTCGGAGCTCTGAAGGGAACGATGATTCCATTGACAAGCAATTTCCGGCCCAACCAGGGCAAGTCAATCACACGCGGGTCATTGAGGAATTCAGAAAGGTAACGACGAACATCTGATGTAGACGGGCTATCCGGTGTTCCCAATTGAATGAGGACAACTCCCGTTTTCGGTGCTGGGCGTTCTTGTTTACTCATGAACGAATCAATTTTGATCGCCAATCGGCGGATTCATCTTCGTTGATCAAATTTAGTTTGCGAAGGTACGAAACTGTTTTTTCCAACGCCAGAGGATACTCAATTCCCTGATAATTCCAGTTGGTTTCGTTCAACCAATTTTCCACGTGGCTGCGCCGCAGGTTGTAACGCCAGCTTATAATGTCGATTGCGTCTTCGTTTTGCTTCAATTCGTACGCTTTGCGATTGATCACATCGCACATGGTTCGGATCGCCTCAGGGTGCTCTTTCAACGCTGCGTTTCTAACGGCGATCACAAAACACGGCCACGGCGTCACCACTTCTCCCACATATCGGCATTTTCCTTGCTCCACGTAGGGGTGGGTTGTGTATTTTTCCCAAAGGAAACCCTGAGCCTCGTTGTTCTCAAGTGCCCAAAGTCCACCGTAAACATCTCCAACAACGTTGAAAGACAATTCATCGGAATCCCATCCTTCCTGGCTTGCTTTGACGTGCGCCATCAAATGAGAACCTGATCCTTCACGTGAGATCGCAAAGGTTTTTCCTTCGAGCTGATCTACCGAATCAATGTCTGAGTGCGTTGGTACGTGAATTCCCCAATGCAGGGGAGTTGTAACATAAAATTGAATAATCGTAGCATCAAGTCCTTTTAAAATAGCCCGGCTGATCCCTTCGGTTAGCAGAACCGCCACATCGAGTGTGCCCGTTTCCAGACCGCGAATCATCTGTCCGGTTCCACCGCCCATGTCGCTCCAGTGCAATTGAATTCCTTCCGATCGGAATTTTCCTTCTTCAATTGCCATTCGCCAGGGAAGGTTAAAATGCTCGGGGACGCCCCCTACTTTCAATCTGATCATTTTTCGTCTGTTTCTTTTGAGAATTGCATATCGTACAAATTGCGATAGTAGCCGTCAAGTCGCATCAATTCCACATGCGTTCCCTGCTCAATTACTTCTCCTTTGTCCAACACCACGATTCGATCAGCCGATTGAATCGTTGATAATCGGTGGGCAATTACAATGGATGTTCGTCCTTTCGTAAGTTTTTCAGTCGCCTGTTGAATCAG
>JAURNA010000165.1 GCA_030830385.1 Crocinitomicaceae bacterium
CTGATCGAGAATGAAAACCGGATCAATTGCGGTATCTTTGTTTGCTGTTTTTCGCTCGGTGCGGAGTACATCTCTCAATTTTTCCAAATCGGGCACCTCAACGCGTGGGTTGGTTGGTATTTCAGCAATGATATATGGAACTGCGTCTTCTTCCGCAATTTGATTCAACACCATATCGATGCTCTGTACCATGTCGTGATCACCATCTACGGGAAGGTCCACCACGTGAACGGCATCACTGCATGCCGCTACACGCCGCGCCTGGTCGTTTGTGCCACCGTAACAGTTGGGAGGTACGATGATTCGAATCGGTTTACCCGGATGATTTTCCAGAGCGTGATCTATAAGCCCCATTACAATCGCATATTGAATGGAGAGCCCACTCGAACCTACGATTGCAGTGGTATTTGTCCCTGTAATTTCATGAATTGATGCTACAACAGAGGCTTTGTTTTCCTCGCTTTGAGCTTCATCCGGCTGATTGGTTGTTTCACCCAATAATTGCTTCAAAGCCTGCACACAGTTGTCCGGTGTCATAGCGATGGTCTCGCGTCGGCGTACATGTTGAATTTCCGGAATATACGAGTTATTCTGTTCGCTGTTCACGAGGATTACACTTCCCAGATGACCGTGTGTGCTAACGACAAAATCAATGTTTTCTGCGAAGGTAACATTGGCTAAATGGGCGCCTTGCTGAAGGTAAATTGTACTTCCCTCAAATCCGGAAATTGAGTCCGGACCGTCAACCTGAAGCAATTCGAACGGATAGCCGTAGACATTCTCCAATGCATCTCCCTGAAAAGCCTCTGGAATTTCTCCCGGGTAACAAATCCGTGTTTTTTTGCCCTCGAAAAGGTTCTTTCGTAACACGGCCATTACAGGAATTGACTGGGATGAAAAACTGATCACCTGATCAGGATGCATACCATTCATTCGGGCGATGCTCCATTCGAGTACACAGGAAAGCGGATGACCGAGTCGAATGTAGTCGAAGGCAGTTGGCAATTCACTCAGTGCCGCCGTGTCGGTATTTCCCGATGCAAGCAATGTTTCAAATTGCTCCAAAAACTCAGTTTTTGCGCGTTCCTCGTTGTAAATATCCAGCCGATGAGTTGTTAATCGCAACCAATCGGAAGGCATGTTTTCGATTACTTGTCTGATCTGTGAAAGTACCTGCGTGTCTTGCATATGGATTGCCATTTGGGCGCTAAAATTAGGGACTATTTTCAGGAACCCCTCAGCCGTTCATGGTAATAAGTATAATTTTCGTCATTAAATCACACGAAAGTCGCTTCTTCAAGTTGTTCAGGATGGCATTCGGATGGTGCTTCAATAAGCAATCTCGCAGGCAACGTCTCAGGAAAACCGATAAATACCGATACCGATGGAAAAAGTAGCTTTTGTGGCAGGTGTCTGAAGCATCGAGATGTTCAAATTATAATTGCAATCGATACAACGCAGCGACTTTACATAGCCACCCATCTGCAAAGTCTGTATTCAGTTGCGTTCGATTGTCTCCGAAATACAAGAGGGGCATGGCGAATGGTACTTTCTCATGATAAATCCGATAGGAACGCCCAACGGATCGCCCTGCATGAATTTGAAAATGAAGGCCGCTCTTGAATCCGTATTGAAGATACATATACACCTCGTTGGTAGATCGTGTTATGTACCGGTTCTCTTCCGTTCCTGCGGGTATTTCAAAATCGTAGCTGCGAATTTGCCCGCGGTAAGTGAGTCCGACGCTGAGGTTATCGATGAAGTTGTAATTCAATGCCACTGACAAAGGAAGTAGTGCTTTTGTTTCGAATTTTTCATCCGGACTTAAGTAGTAAAATCCGAAAATGGGCACAAAGAAAGGTCCGAATAGCTCTCCGTTGTAATACCCTCCAAACTTGTAGTTGAAGTTTTTCGATTGTTCATACTTCAGGAGAACGGCAGCCCCGAGCTGGAAATCCCGTGAAGAAATATGCTCAAAGTCCGACGAAAACTTAGGAAGAAGCATATACGTTGCCGACAAACGATCTCCATGTTTGAGGTGGGCTCCCATTTTTAGAGTCAATCCGGTAATGGATTCCCGGGGCCTATTCAGATCGAATGAAGCAAGGGTGTTTTCATAGGTGACTCCGGTTAAAATGGTTGCGCTATCGTTCAGCCTGATCGGCACGGTGAGGTCACCGTTTATTTCCTGCATTCGCGTGGCAATGTTACTTGAATCAAAGACATTTGCAGGTGTAATCGTGTAATCAGCACTGAATAAATCCACGTAATCCTGTGCGTGAGCCCAACCGCATGATAAGAATATGACGAAAACCCAAAAAGACGTTTGCATGGATGTTACAATAGCGGTTGATCGCTTGATTTTTGATTCCGAAAGTTAAGATATATTGTGAGATATTGAACCACTTCGGCTGCATCAACGTTCACATACGCCCAGTACCCGTCCGGAGATCATGTGTCTTAATTTTCTATGCACGCACAATATGTTGTTGGTTTTGGGCGTTCGTAAAGTGTAAACCTGTTAAAACCAAGAACATGAACAAACCAGCATCAATCATGCTGACACTGCTTTGTGTCTGCCTGATCAACCCTGTATTCGCGGGGGGAATTGAATTCGAACACATCTCCATTGAAGAAGCCCGGAAAAAAGCTGCAGGAAATGGGAAATTGATATTTGTGGACGTGTTTACCACATGGTGTGGGCCGTGCAAATACCTCTCGTCCGAAGTGTTTACCGACGACGATTTGGGTGCGTATATGAACAGCCATTTTATCAGTGTAAAACTTGACGCCGAAAGAGAGGGTGAAGATTTCGCTGTTCAACACGAAGTAGACGCATACCCGACGATGCTCATGCTCAGTGCTGACGGCGAGGTTGTGGGACGAATTGTAGGAGCGGTGGGGGCCGATGAAATTCTGGAACACGCCAAATTGAGAATTGAACCGGAGAATACGGATTTTGGTCGTGCGAAGAAACAATTTGAAGACGGTGATCATTCACGGGAATCCATGACCGAATATTTGTATCAGTCGATTGTGTTGGAAATGCCGTATGATCAGCTGATCATTGATTACTTCACGCGGTTCCCTGATATGGATTTTTCTGACGATGAAGAAGCCTTGATTTTTTACATGGGTACCGACGATTGGAACCACCCGGTAGTGAAGGATTTTATTGCAAATTTTGAGGCTAAGGCGGAAGAGAATCCGGAAATTGCCCTGAAGAAGATACAGTCCGTAACCGGCGATTTGCTCAGAGTAGCTGTGGAGAAACAGGACTTTGGTCACATAGGAAAACACATGGGTACGTTATATGAATGTTTCAATCTGGTGATGGAAGACAGCTTATCTGAATCCGAACTGAAAGAAGCACTTAAGGAATCCTATGACGAATCGATCAGCGAGTAAATACGAACTCGTAGCAGAAATACGGAAATTCCTTTTTGTATGTAAGAAATACGGGACCAATATCCGTGTAGCCACGATTGAGGTAAAATCGTTGGTTGCGCGGGTTCTGGCTAAACGTATCCAAACGAATGGCATCGTATCCTTCCTGCCGGGCATAATCTTCAGCGAAATCCATAATTTGCCGGGCAATTCCTCTTTTCTGGTGCTCCGGATGCACAGCCAACCGATGCACAACAAGGTTCTTCTGGTCGTCCGTAGTTGACCAGTTCATCTCGGCGTATTCGGCATCCTGCGTTTCATTGAGCACCACAATTCCGATGACACTGCCTTCCATGCGATAGGCAAACAACGTTTGGGAGTCCAGGTCCTTGATAATGTCTTCCCGATCCGGATAATCTTCATCCCACTGATCGATTCCCTGTACGTCGCGCATGTACACAGCACAGGCTTTGATCAACGATACAATTTCGTCCAGTTCTTCAGGTCTGCCTAGGGAGATTGGGCTCAATTTGACGTGTCTTATTTGATGGATTCAAAAGTAAAAACGGTAGATTTAGAAACCAATAATTTGACGATGAAAAAGGGAATCTTCTTTGCTTTATTTTCCATGGTTGCATCGGCCTGTCTCGGTCAGAACACCCATTTCTACTCGCTGGAAGAGGCCATGAAGCATCCTTCCGATGTGCGGTTTCTTACGCTTGACGATAAAGGATTTACGGAGGTTCCGGAAGAAATTAAGCAGTTCACGAACATAAGTAACCTCAGTATGCGGGGTAATAGTATCTCGGAAATTCCAGGTTGGTTATGGCAACTTAACCCCTATTTCCACTCAGCTGATTTCAGCGATAATCAAATCTGGAGCATCCCGAAAGAAATTGGGGAGGCAACGTATATGGAAAACCTGTACCTAAGCGGAAACCAGATTAAAAAGCTTCCGAGCGAGATGAAGAACAACTGGAAACTTAAGCATGTTTACCTTGGGGATAATCCGTTGTCTCCCAAATCGATCATTGCCGCCTTCAAATGGCACAGTGGTATGGCAACCCTGGACCTTAAAGGGTGTGCTATTTCTTCCGATTGGCAGGTGAAAATTAAAGAGGAAGTAAAAGCGTATGATCTTACCTTCGAGTGATTAATCAATGACGTTCAGTTCTTTTCCAACTTTGATAAAGGCGGAAATGGCTTTGTCCAGGTCCTCTTTTGAGTGAGCTGCTGATATTTGCGTTCTAATCCGGGCCGCTCCTTTGGGTACAACCGGATAAAAGAATCCAATGGCGTAAATTCCTTCCCTTAACAATGCATCGGCAAACTTTTGTGAGAGCGCGGCATCATACAACATAATTGGAATGATCGGTGAATCCCCGGGCTTAATATCGAAACCTGCAGCAATGATCTGCTCCTTGAAATAACGTGTATTTTCTTCCAACTTATCGCGCAACTCAGTTGAAGAGCTCAACAAATCAAATACTTTATTGGACGCTCCTACGATGGAAGGCGCTAAAGAATTGGAGAACAAGTAAGGTCGCGATTTCTGGCGCAACATGTCAATGATTTCTTTCGGACCGGTTGTGTATCCGCCCATCGCTCCACCGAGTGCTTTTCCAAGCGTTCCGGTGATGATGTCTACCCGTCCGGTAACACCGTGGTATTCTGGAACTCCGCGTCCTGTTTTGCCAATGAATCCTGCTGAGTGGCATTCATCGGACATCACGAGAGCATCGTATTGATCGGCCAGGTCGCAAACCCCGTCCGTTGGGATTTGTGCATGGAGTCGTTTGCGCGAGATGGTGTCACAC
>JAURNA010000024.1 GCA_030830385.1 Crocinitomicaceae bacterium
CAGTCTCCGTTTCATTGAATGTGGGGAGCACGTTGAGGGTAAGCGTTACGACTGAGTCACATCCGCCAACCGAAGCAAAGGTTTCTGTATACGTTCCTGCCGTGTTCAGTGTTTGCGTTCCAAACGTGTAGGAATCGCCCTGACAAATGGTGTCGGCTTCCGTTTCATTGAATGTGGGGAGTACGGCGAGGGTAAGCGTTACGATTGAATCACATCCGTCAACCGAAGCAAAGGTCTCTGTATACGTTCCTGCCGTGTTCAGTGTTTGCGTTCCAAACGTGTAGGAATCTCCGGTACAAATGGAAGCAGCGTCCGTTGTTGTATACGACGGGTTCACAGTGACGGTTACCTGTTGACATCCTCCTGAAACGACGCAGTTTCCTTCACCGCGAACGTAATAGGTTGTTGTGACAATCGGCGAAACGTTAATTGACGTTCCTGAGCCGGCGGGAGTCGTACCACAACCTCCATCGTACCATTGCCATTCAGTGGCATCATTTAAGTTTCCTCCGGTGATCGAAAGTGCTGTGGAGTTGCCTTCACAAATGGTTGTTGTACCTATAACCGTTGGAATATCCGGGTTGTTGCAAGCTACAGGTGGATTCACACAAATTTCGAGCGACCATCCGTCCAGTGATCCACCGCGCATGTTCAGGTTGTCTACAATTGTTAGTGTCCAAACTCCGTTCGGATCTTCACCGTTGAAATCCGAAAGCAAGCCAGACGGCTGATACGCGAGTCCGTCGGTTGGTGGACAGGGGAAGTTAGGTGAAGCCGCCTGATCGTCGAAATCAATATCAAAATTATCTTGCTGGTTACACGGCTGATTTATCAGGGTAACGGTTGTTCCCAGCGGACTCGTGAGCGATATAATCAAATCCGAGATGCGCGTATGCGTTCCGAACAGGTCGATCACGTTCACGTCGTTAATGATTCCGGTAATCGGGACATTGAGTACAGACGTAATGGTTGGAGTACCGTTGTTAGGAATAATCTTGGGAACATCTGCAGATGTGAACAATTGACAACCATCTGTTGTAAAGCTGAATGTACCTGAATATCCGGAAGATCCACAGGATGTTGTTGTATTCACATGCCAATAATAGATTGTAGCAGGCACCAAAACGGTTGATGCATACGTGGTATTCGTTAATCCGGTTGCCTGATCCACGATGGATGTAAATCCGGGATCTGTTGCGATTTGAATATCATATGTGAGTCCGGATCCGATACCAGCGGTCCAATTAAATGTCGTCGGAATTCCTACTCCGACTGCTCCATTGGTTGGTGTCGTGAGCGAAACCGGTGCCGGTGTACTACTCAGAATTGAAAGTTGAACGGTATTCGTTTTCGGCCCGCTGGTGCTGTTTCCTGTGATGGTCAACGTATAGTCTCCCGGAGTTGCTGCACCTGTATTCGAAATCGTCAGTACACTAGTCCCTGCAGGTGTTACGGGGTTCACTGAAAAACTCGATGTTGCTCCGGCTGGAACACCGCTAACCGAAAGTGTTACGGGGTCACTGTATCCTCCAACTTCACCAATATCGACTGTAAAAGTCGCATCATCCGGTTGGCAAACCGATTGTACTGTTGGAGTGGTGCTCATCGTGTAGTCAAAGATCAACTCGATGATGGTGAAGTTGTTATCGGATATATCGAAAAACGTACCGTCTGAACAAACCACCATGATACGAGCAGTGGTTGTTGCCACATTCGGTACGGTGATGAGCTCAGATCCATCGTTGGGAACGTTGGATGCAAGAACAGTCGGATAGGTAAGTCCACCATCGGTAGAGAGCAGAATATCGACATGTGTGCACGAAACGGGCGTAACGTTTGTATTGGCGACATCCCAGGTAACCGTTTCGGTTGTCAATGCATTCCATGTAATTCCGGTCGTGGATGGATACAACACAACGAAGGGGCCTGAATTGGGATCCGTTGAAATTGTAACGTCTTCGTGTTCGTTGCAGGCTCCTCCTGCGGCATTGTCTCGTACAATAACACGGAAGTTCATCGTACGACCCACAGATGGAATTACTTCCCACGTAAACGGACCTCCGGCTGCCAGATCAGCAAGGTTTGGGAAATATCGTGTCGGGCTTGTCAAAGAAGGATTACTGATGAAATTTGGTCCTCCCGTGGAGGTTGGATCAGGTGGTTGTGTGCTGATCTCATTATCCATTTGTTCCCAGTTGTATGTGAGAATATCACCATCCGGATCGGTGGCAATTGCAGTCAAAGCGAATGGAGTATTCACTGGAATTGTAACGTTTCCATTCGTACCCGTAATCGTTGGTGCGTTGTTGGCAAGTGCTATAATGACTTCGCACGTGTGTTGGTTGATCTCTGCGTCAATTTCCTCCAGGCTAATCCCTGAAAAATGGTCGTCCGAAAAGTTCTTGGTATTCGGGGCACAAATACCTGCATAAGCCATAATCGTGTTTCCGGAGCCACATTCCACAGCTGTAGCGTTGTTTCTGTTACAGTTATTGTTCTGTGTATGATTGGCTCCAAATTGGTGTCCCATCTCATGGGACACATAGTCTACGTCAAAAGGATCTCCAATTGGGTTGGCACTTCCGGTAACTCCGCGAGCCTTATTTCCTCCTGAACAAACTACGCCAAGTCCTGCAATACCGCCACTATTGGTTCCAAATACGTGTCCAATGTCGTAATTGGCTGAACCGATTACACCGTCACAGGTGGTTTGGTTCTCATTGATCATATTTCCCGGATTCCCATTGGAATATGGATCTGATCCGGGGTCTGTGTAAATAATGAGATTATTGTTACCAATGATGACCATTGTGATAGCCATGTCACGCTCGAAGATTCCGTTCACACGGTTCATGGACGTGACTTGTGCCGCTTGTGCCAAAGCAACTGTTCCACCGTGGTAAGCTGTGTATTCACCTGTTGCAGCCAGTGCCAATCGATACGTCCGCAATTCACAGGTTCCAAATGCTTTGACGGGAATCGTTTGATTTTGAATGGTATCCTGCTGGCTTGAGAATGTGCAATTCATCATTTCGCCCGGAACAAAATCAGCGCGACTGTATACGATGTAATGCTGGTTATCACCTGTAAAAACAGGATCGATAAAGATTGTCGACTTACCGGGGATCATGATCATCGCGTGGAGTCCATGGGGTGTAATGTCCCATTTTACAGAGGCTGCTTCGTTTATACCTTCGGCGTCGTACGATCGAATTTGTGGGAACGTTGCTTTCAAGTCCGTATGCATTGTGTTGTTTTCGGATGCACGATAGGTATGCATTGTTCCATCCGGATGCGGAAGATCAATTAACGCGTAAAAGCCGCTGTTCGTCTGTTCACGATGTGCAATTCCCGATAGTTGACTGAAAATTTCTTCAGGATTCAACGTACAATAATAAGCCTGAGTTACGTTGATTTTCGGAGACCCCATCACGAGGATGTCTTCTTTTGTAACGGGATTGACTTCGTACGAAATGGTTTTTTCAGTTTGGGAGAATGCAATTGTTGATATGCAAACGGATAACCCCGTAGTGATAGCAGTTAGTTTCATAGTTCATTGTTTGAGCGAGCCAAATATACGAATTCGCAACAAGATTTTGATTCACTTGTAGCTCTTTCTCATCCCATGTTTCTTACAGGTAGAATGGACAAATAAATGCTCAATGAACGTGTGCCGGTTTACTGGAACACGCGCACGTAGTCTACGGCCATGGTTTGTGGGAACACAGTGGATGGATCAGGTGATCCCGGCCATGTTCCTCCGATTGCCACGTTGAATATGAAAAAGAATTCCTGGTGGAATGCGGCCAGGTTAGACGGTGTGATGTCTGCAGTATGGTACAATACATCATCTCTGTACCATTTTATGGTGTTTGTGTCCCAAACAATCGAGAATACATGAAATTCTTCAGCATACCATTGCGGGATCGTTGAAGTGCCTCCATAACTGGCATGACCATTCTGTTCCCAGTGAATTGTTCCATGAACTTTGTTGTTTCCTGCACCTGCAGCGGTTGTGCCTCCAACCATCTCCATGATGTCAATTTCTCCACAATTTGGCCAGCTCGCGGTGGTTATATTCTCACCCAACATCCACAATGCGGGCCAATATCCCTGACCGTATGGCAGTGCTGCCCGGATATCGATTCGCCCGTATTGGAAACGTTGTATGCCTTGCGTTTTTACACGGCTGGAGGTATAGCTGAATCCACCAAAACTTTCACTTTTTGCTGTGATTTTCAGCAGACCACCTTCCACGGTGGTGTTTTCGGGTCGGTAATACTCCAATTCATTATTTCCCCACCCCCAGTTTCCATTGCCAATTTCGTGTACCCAGTCGCTGGAAAGAGAAGTTCCATTGAATTCATCCTGCCAGACGAGTGTCATACCCGCATACGATGTCGGCGTAGCGTATCCACTGTCGATATGTGGGACTCCGCCCAGCCAGCCCGGATCAATTGCTACGGTTATGGTTTCTACCTTCTCAACATAATCCGCATGCGTAGCGTGAGCACGTGTTTTCAGGGTGTAGGTTCCGGAGGCCGAAAATGTATATTCACCGACTCCGCTATTGTCTTCTATTGTTGTTACATTATTTCCTTCGTAAAAAAGGAAAGTGTAGAAGTTGGCGTTGTCAGCTGCGGCATTCACTGTGGCGGTTCCTTCAGTAGTTGTAATTACCGTAACCAAATTTGTCGGCAGCACCGCTTCTTCTGGGGGAGGATCTTTCTTGCAGGCAGAACTGATCATCAAGAGAGATGTGTAAAAAACGGCAAAAGCAATTGATGCGTGCTTCATGTCTAATTCTGAGTTATATCGTCTACGTAATACACGTCAGGAGTTGTTGTTCCCCATCCCGGGAATAACACAATTCTGTCGTAACTATAGGCTCCGGGTGCCTGGGATAAATCCGCTGTAATCAGCTCCCATGTGCCGGCTTGTGTGATGTTTACATCCGTTTCATAGAATTCAACATTACTGTTTTGACTGTTTTCAATCTTCACTCGAACTGTACCCGTTGTGGGAGCATACATCTTGAACTCTATGTTGGTATTGGTGCTAAAGTCGAGGAATCCGTTCATGTCGAAAAAGAATCCGGCCCATGTTTCATATCCATGTGTAAATTCGCAAACGTTGGCGCTTGTGTTTATTCCATTCGCATCCGGGTTGGTAACTACCTGAAGAGCAGGCCCACCTCCGAATTCGGTTACGTCTATGGTTCCACTTTCGAAGTCCAAAGGAAGTGTGTTGGTACCGTTGCCGCTACCGCTGCTGCCGCCGCCACCGGCAACGAATCCTTCCGGAATTAACTTCACGTACCAATGAAGTCCACCTTCATGGTGATCATATTGCAGATACATGCACGTGTCGTTGAGTGTGAGGATTCGCCACTCATGCACACCCGTGTACATTCCGAGCCATGTATTGCCGGAAAGTATTAATGTGGTGTCTGTGTCTTCCACTATCGTCCAAATTTCGCCGAGTTGATCAGGGTGAGGAGCTGTGTAGTCGGTTGCATTCTCATAGGATCCCGGGAATTGCGCCGCGAGAGAATTGTGAACATAGGCCTGACCATCGGTAGTCACCATATCAAACTGAAAATTCGTCAGATAGAAGGTATAACGATCGTCGTACATGCCAACTCCTACTTTATCCATTGGCCCGGCTTCCCACCAGTTTGGCCAGTTGAGTCCCGGGCTTCCTACGCCTATGTGACCTGAAGACAATGAATCGATTACCCATGTTTTCGATCCGGGACCCGCTGCACCGCCTGTTAAATCAACGATTAACGGACTGTTCAATAAGGTCGGATCCGATTGAGCAATGGTAATGGTTTGAGTAGAGGAAGCACTCCCGCCTTTGTTGAATACGGTCAGGGTAACTTCGTAATTTCCCATGTTCGGGTACGTTGCTGTTACCTTATTTCCCTTTGCGGTTAAACCATTTCCGAAATCCCATAAACACATAATGTCCTGATTGGTGGAAGAGAATTCGATGATGTTGGCATTTGCAGCAGATTCCTGATACGTGAATGTTGCATCTGCTGCCGTAGGTGGATCTCCCAATTGAGGATTGTACTTTTTACAAGATGCGATACCTCCAATGGCTAAGGCGCTAAGAATAAATAGTGCGTTTTTCATAATGCGTGTTATTAGTATCCTGGGTTTTGTGTCCAATTTCCACCGGCGAGGTCAATTTCGATCTGTGGAATCGGGAATAATTCGTGTTTACCTGTCTGGAATCCTGAGATTTCCGTTGTAGCCTTACCGGTGCGAACCAGGTCAAAGAAGCGGTGGCCTTCACAAGAAAGTTCCAACCTTCGTTCGTTCCAAATGTCTTCAACGGATGTTATGGTTACAGAGGGTATTGATACGCGCGCACGGACCATATCCATGTAACTCTGAGCTGAACCCGTGTTTCCATTTCTGTAGTGCGCTTCAGCAGCCATTAATAATACATCTGCATACCGAATCACTTTGTAGTTTACGGGACTTGTCAGATCGTTGTCGGGAAGTCCCAATTCGTTTTGACGTTTGATGTATTTGTGATTGTAGTAACCTGTGTGTCCACCTGCACCAATGGCGTACGTGATGCTTCCGGGATCTGATTGATTGGCAATAAACGCGTCGATGTCCAGCAACGTCAGATCACGACGCGGATCAGAAGGATCAAAGAAATCGTATAAATCTTGTGTAGGCATGTTGTAGCTGTTGCCGTCGCCGTAGATCGGTCCGTTGTACTGACGAATTCCGTGGAATCCGGGTCCGGTATTCCCTTCCAGACAAATCAGACACCCGTACGAACCACCTTCGGCTCCTGTATACTCTACATCAAAGACGGTTTCGCTGTGTCCTTCGTTGGCAACGGAGAACAATTGGTCGTAATCGCTGATCAGGCTGTATATTCCTGAATTGATCACTTGATCAAGTGTGGAGGCTGCTTCTGAAAATTTCTCCTGATACAGGTATACTTTTCCAAGAAGTGAGAGTGCTGCTCCTGACGTTGCCCGTCCTTTCTGACTTGCTACGGGATTCAATACAGCTGCTGCGTCCACGAGATCCTGCTCGATTTGAGCATAAACGTCGGCTTCGGGTGTTCGCTCCAATTCTCGTACTTCTTCTGCTCCGAGACGTTTGTCGATGATGAGCGGTACATCTCCGAAGAATTTTACCAATTCGAAGTAGTAAAATGCTCGCAGGAACTTTGCTTCGGCTATGATGTGGTCTTTTCCAAAGAAATCGATGTTGTCTTTGTTTTCCATGATGTAGTTTACACGCGTTATTCCCGCATAGTTCCATCTGAATACACTTCGTAGTTCATTGTTCACTCCGCCGTGGGTCATGTTGTCGATCTGATGAAGTCCTTCGGTATCCGTTACACTTTCACCTCCTGCGATGGTATTGTCAGAAGCGATCTCTCCGATCCAGACTGACACAAAGGATCCCTGAAGCAAATCGTATGCACCGATTATGGCATTTTCGTAGTCGTCAGGAGTTTTAAAATAGTTTTCTGCATCCTGTGTGTATGCCGGGTCAACAGCTAAGAATTTTTTACAACCGTATGAGATGCTGAGAATCGTACAGACCCCGATCGCCGTATAAATTGTATTCAATTTTCTCATGGCTTAAAATTGTATTTGTAGTCCACCCATGATGGTGCGGGCCTGTGGATAAATTCCATAATCAACTCCTGCGCTCAATACGCTTCCTGAACCTACGTCTGGATCAAATCCTCGGTAGCGCGTCCATGTCCAGAGGTTATTGGCGGAAGCGTACAAACGAAGCGATTGAACGTTGATTTTCTTCAATATTTTCCCCGGAAATGTATACCCGAACTGAACATTTCGGATTCGCACGAACGTTCCGTCTTCCACATAGTAGTCAGAGAATACATGATTGCGTGTAGCTTCTGTTGTGAGACGAGGGTGCTCGTTTGACGTTCCGGGGCCTATCCAACGGTCGATTACATAATCAAGTTGGTTGGCATAGGGTTGCTGACGCTCGAAGTTTCGAATGATTTCGTGACCGATTGCTGAGTAGATGTTCGCCGAAAGATCGAAATTGAAATAGGTCATGTTCAGGTTGAATCCCATTGTGAAATCTGGAATCGGAGATCCGAGGAATGTTTTGTCTGAGTCATCTGAGAAGTTGATCGTTCCGTCTCCATTCTGATCTACAAAGATGAAATCTCCGGGTTCTGCACCTTGCTGAACAACACTGTGGTTGTCGATTTCTTGCTGTGTTTGGAAAATTCCGGCAGTCTGGTATCCGTGGAAGTATCCGATTTCGTATCCTTCTTCGAATCGCGTAGCAACGCTTCCTCCAACGCTAAAACTAGCTCCTGGTAAGAAATCAACGCCTTCCGGAACGCCTGTCACTCTGTTGGCTACCGTTGTGAAGTTGTATCCGAAGCTGGTTACAAACTTCTCAGACGGATCCGTTGTGTATCGCAATTCGAGTTCAAATCCTTTGTTCGAGACGTCTCCCGCGTTGATGATTGGCGGATAACCTCCGGGTCCGTATGAACCGAGGAGTGCACTAACTTCGGGTTGGAAGAGAAGGTCGTAGGTGTTCTTGACAAAGAAGTTTGTGTTTACATTGAATCGATTCCACAGGGTTGCATCTAAGCCGATGTTGAACTGACGCGTTGTTTCCCATTTCAAATCAGGGTTCGCCGCACGACCGATGGCAACGCCCTGTGTGATCAAATCATCGAATACATACACTCCTTCACCGTTCAAAAGAGCACGGTAAGCAAAGTTGTCGATCTGGTCGTTTCCGGAAACGCCCCAACTCACACGTAGTTTTAGGAGATCCATGAAATTAAGGTTGTAGAAGTTTTCTTCCGAAATCAACCAGGCTCCCGAAACCGTTGGGAAGAATCCCCAGCGCTTGTTCGGGCCGAATTTACTGGATCCATCTGCACGAATGATTGCGGAGACGAGGTATCGGTCATGGTATCCGTATTCTGCACGGAGGAATGACGACAACAGACGTTCTTTAAATTCCCATGAGCCTACGTTGTTCAGGTATCCACCTTCTGCAGTATTTGCCGATATATCAGCAAATTCAAGTGAATTGTTCGGAATGTTGAATGCTGTTCCGTTCAGTGATTCTCCTTTGCGCTGGAAAACGGTGATACCTGCAGTGCCTTTTACACGGTGAATGGAGTCAAACGTACGGTCATAGTTCATATAGCTTTCGAAGGTCAAATCGAGGAAAGAACTCCGCTCTTCCCAAACGGCTGCCCCGCGCTCCACAAATACACTATCTCCAATGTTGATGAGCGGAGAATCCAGATTTTCGTTCAGTGCGGAGTTTGCAAATTTCCCGTCTCCGTACCATACGAGTGGTGAGAATACTTTGGAGTCTACCAGTGCATAATTGTAGTTGAAACGGTTGGTAAACGTAAGGTGGTCTGTGAATTCGTATACAAATTCTTCTTTCCCAACGAACTTGTCCGCCCACGCCCAGTTGTATTGGTTTTCAATCTGGGCTACCGGGTTGATGATGTCGCTGACTTCTTCAAGGTACGAGTAATTGCCATCCTGTGTGCGGATGGGCTCGTTCGGGAATGCGTTTACCGTATTGTAGAGGACAGATCCGATTCCATTTTCCGGAAGACTGTTTCTCAAGTCGTTGGAGAACAGGAACACGGAGTTCAATTTTAGTTTGTCAGATAGGTCTGTGCTGAGGTTCAAACGTGCATTGTATCTGGAGAAGTGTGCTTTGGGCCCGCCAACAATACCATCTTGTGTAAAGTATCCAAGACCAATGGAGTAGCGTGTACTGCTCGTTCCTCCCGTCATACTGATTTGATGACTCTGAACCGCTGCGTTCCGGAAGATTGTATCCTGCCAGTTGGTCCCAACTCCGAGAGCTGTGTTGTTGAATGGCATGGGCTGACCTCCCATGGCAAACATTTCGTTTTTCACGACAGCGTACTCTTCCGCGTTGAGGAGCTGTAATTTTTTGGATGTTTGCTGAATTCCGTAATATCCGCTGTATTCGATGCTGGGCTTCGCGTTCAGCAATCCTTTTTTCGTCTCGATGATGATGACCCCATTCGCAGCACGCACGCCATAAATACCGGCTGTGGCATCCTTCAAAACATGGATTGATTTGATGTCAGATGGGTTCAGAGCATTCAATCCTGCCGGATCGTATACAACTCCGTCTACGAGAATCAGCGGATCGTTGTCGCCAAAGGTAGAAAGCCCACGAATCCGAATGTTGGAAGAACCTCCGGGGGAACCTGAGTTTGTGCTGATGTTCACTCCGGAAACCTGGCCCTGAAGTGCCTGGTCAACACGTGTCATGTTCATTTTTTCAATGTCCTCTCCGTCAACTTTGGATCCGGCGCCGGTACGTTCCCTTTCGGTTGAATTTCCGTATCCAACGACAATGACGTTTTCAAGTTCATTCACTTGAGCTATCATTGTTACGTCAATTTTTGATCGGTCACTGACCAAAATTTCCTGTTTTTCGTAACCGGAAAAGAAGAAAACGAGCGTCAGCGAATCACTAGTAGGAGCGGAAATCGAATAGGCACCGTCGTCGTCGGTAAACGTACCCCGATTGCTGTTTTTAATGCTAACCTTTACAAAAGGCATCGCCGCTTTGTTCTCGTCGGTTACGTTTCCTTCGATTGTTATGTTTTGGGCCCTGGTCATGAAAACACAGGCAAAAACAAGCGTAATAGAGCTGATTAGTTTAAACATAGTTTTGAGACAAGTTTAGACCGAAAAATAAGAAAACTTATAGTAATAACTACAATAAGGGGTTAAAAATTCGATGAATCCTCGATTTTTCCCATTAAAAATCACCCGAAACAGAGAATTTTAACCAAACAACAAAGGTTTTGTGAATATCTTTTGGAAAGGATGGTTAAAAAGCGATCCCGACAAAAACCTGCGGACCAAAATTTGAAACCGATTTAGGATTCTTTTTGTTCAGGTTAATCCACATTGATGCATGATTTTTTCAGGTTCACAGAACGATGTACCGATCCGAAAAATGCTTCCTCTCACCCCAAAAGTCAGTGGCTGACTGTTGAGTTCTGGTCAGATGAAAAAAGCTCCACATTTCTGTGAAGCTTTTGTTGGCCCACTAGGGCTCGAACCTAGACTCTTCTGAACCAAAATCAGACGTGTTGCCAGTTACACCATGGGCCAGTTTCCAAACTCACCAAATCGTTGCA
>JAURNA010000166.1 GCA_030830385.1 Crocinitomicaceae bacterium
CAATTATGTATGCGTTGAAAGATGAAATCAACCAGTTGGCGGGTAATTATCTGAGTCGCGAAGATGCACGTATCGTCATCGATCGTTTCAATAAGGAATGGCAAAAAACCAAAATTTCCATCGGGCCGGGATCCGTTAAAATCCCGGAATTGCATTAACCCCCGAAAAACCGACGATCGAAGTTTACCAGAAAAAGTTTTTCGGTAGCTCTGGTTACGGCCGTGTATAGCCATCGGTTGTATTCTGTTCCCATATGATCTTCACTCAAATATCCCGGATCGATGTACACATGTGCCCACTGCCCACCTTGTGATTTATGACAGGTCACCGCGTAAGCATATTTCACTTGCAGTGCGTTGAAATAGCGATTACCCAGGATGGCCTCGTAACGTTTCTTCTTTTGCATTACGTGAAAATAGTCCTTCTCCACTTCGAAAAAGAGCGTCTTCATCTGATCACGCGTGAGAGCCGGTCCTTCCGACTGAAGTGAATTCAGGTGAATGATAACCTCCATGTCTTCCGTCGACTCATAATCCACAAATTGAACCAAAACACGGGCGAAGCGAAATCCATAGAAATTCTCATAGGCCAAAATTCGACGAACCCGAATCATTTCTCCATTCGCAATAAACCCCATCCGGCTGTCGTCTCCCACCCAGAAGTAGTTGTTCTTCACCACCATGAGCGTATCTCCGACACACAATTCTTCTTCAAACCAAAGAATTCTGGACCGAACCTGCTGATTGAATACATTCGCACGTTTGTTGGATCGCGTGATTACAATGGTTTCTTCCTGCCCCACCTGATCAAATGAACTTTCCAGGTTCTCCTGCAATTCTCCGCCACGTAAGTCCATCACATCCGGAAAACGCTCCACTTCGAGTTTGGGAAACCCTGTGGTTTGAAGCGAACGAATACGGGTCGCATTGTGCAGTATTCCTGATTCTGACGACTGCCGCATAACCTCCTTCAACGTTACACTTGCCAGCGAAAGTGTCGGGAAATGATATTGAAGATACCCGGCATTCAGTGCCGGTGAATCCTGAGACCCAACCGGTGGTAACTGTCCCATGTCTCCCATCAGAATTAAACGACAATTTTCTCCTGAGAAAACGTACTCCAACAAATCCTCCAACAGATTCCTTGTATTCACTGAGCCATCTGACCCCATCGTGTAGTCACCGATCATCGAAGCCTCATCCACAATGAATACGGTGTGCTTGTATAGATTGGGCTGGAGACTGATCGGAGAATTGACGTCAGCCTTGGAGCGGCGGCGATATATCTGCTTATGAATCGTAAACGCATCATGGCCTGATTTCCGGGAGAAAACTTTGGCCGCACGTCCGGTTGGAGCAAGCAGTTTCACACGTATTCGTTCGTGCGACAACCATTTCACAAATGCCGATAAAACGCTCGTTTTGCCCGTCCCGGCATAGCCCTGAATGAGCAATACGTGTTTGCCCGCTCCCTGACTCACAAAATTGTCCAGAGCGCGAATCAAATGTGTTTGATCTTCTCCCGGTGACCAGGGTAGCAATTCTCGCAGTTGTTCGAAAAGGCTCATTTCCGGGTTTTCATCGAACTTCATTCCAAATGGTTTTTACCATTGACTGAACGGTGTAAAAAAAGTAGTGAGTGACCGAACGTAAAATTGAAAAAATTGTAGCTTTGTTACCTGTAAAAGTAATTAGATAATTATGACGAGCAATCTCTCTGTCCTCTTAAAAAAATATTCTGTACCTGTCCTGTTCATGATTGCAGGGCTGTCTATTTTCATCATCGGAGTGATGGACAAGCAAAGTGCTTTGTTTATGATCTCATCGATTATGATGTTCATAGCAGGTGGGCTTAGCGTGCTGTTCAGTTCAGGAAAAACAAATGTGAAGTTATTGTATGCATTTGGCGGACTTGCGGGAGTTGCTGCTATTTATACGCTCGCTGCATCATGGATAGCAGTTGATGATTATGTTAAGCATCAGGAAACGTACGAGCAAACAAAAACAACGGCTCGTCAAAATTTGGAGGACATCCGGTTTATCCAAAAAGAATACAAAAAGCGAAACGGAACCTACCTTGCCACCTGGGTAGAGCTTGTGGATTTCGTTCAGTCGGGAAAAATCAACCGTATTGTATCCGAAGGAACGGTTCCCAGCCGGAAAATAAATGAGGATGAGCGTGATTACCTGTACGGAGATAACCGTCCGATTGACAACAACATGACAGAAGAAGAAGCGTACCGACTTTCACTTTGGAAGGAAGGACCGCTTTATGCTGACTTCACCGGATTCAAACGAGACACTGTTCCTGTGTCCATCCTCAAGGCAAAATTCCAAACGAAATCATACCGGGAAAATCGTGAGCGACTCAACCTTGGTGAATTCTGCGCAGATTCACTCCCGTACATTCCGCTTACGCATGGAAAAGAAATGTGGACAATGGAAACGCGTGATTCCGTATTGGTTGGAGACATGAAGGTTCCTGCGATCAAAGTTTCGGGTATTCTTCCAATTGCTGAGTACAAAGGGAAGACAGCTAACGAAGAAATGTTCTTCGGTACACTAACCTCAGGTGATCTCACAGGTTCCTGGGAAGCTGAATAAATGACCTCTCACCTTTCCATTGATCTGTCGCCTCACGGGGCAAGGATGATTGTGCTTCGAGATGGAGTTGCGCTTCATTCTGTTGACGTTTCATTCGAAGATGCAAGCGAAGATGCTCACAAAGAAACACTAAAGAAGGCGTTTGCAGATCACCCGTTCTTATCCGACGATTTTGATGAAGTGACCCTCGGATGGGCATCCCGGCAATCTACACTCGTTCCCAATAGCGTGTTTGCAGATTCCGATCCCAAGTCAATATACAAGCTCTGTTACGGCGAAGGAACTCCCTCTGGCGAAGTGGATTACAACCGCATCTCAGAACTCAGCGTCGTCAATACATTTCAGATTCCATTGTGGATTAAGTCCTTTTTCGTGATTCGATTTCCAAGGGTGGTATTGCAACATTCGGGTTCTCACTTGTTGAGGCACGCTATCAACACCAATGCATTTCGATCAAAAGTATCCGCTGTAGTCTATACTGATCATTTCCTGATGAGCATCGTGAAGCACAACGAATTGCAGTTTTACTCCTCCTTTGACGCGGGAACCCCCGAAGATGTCATTTATCACCTCATGTTTGTGTTACAGCAAAAAGAACTGGCGGACGAAACTGGATCCATCGAAATCACATCCGGGTGCGGTGCGAATCCTGAAATCTGCAAGGAGGTCGTAAGCGGACTGAGTAAGATCGGAAATTTGAAATCCTACAAGGTGAGCTTTGTGGAGGGTTTGGTTCCTCAATCCCACACCCTATGCGTATAATCAGAGGGAAGTACAAAACACGGCGCTACTCACCTCCGAAAAATTTTCCTTCGCGCCCCATCACCGATTTTGCCAAGGAAGCGCTCTTCAACATTCTGGAAAATCAACTTCACTTGGAAGGTCTTCGCATTCTTGATCTTTGTGCGGGCACAGGGAGTGTCTCGCTGGAGTTTCTCTCCCGGGAAGCCGGAACAGTAATGGCCGTTGACAATCATCGCGTGTGCATTCGCCACCTGAATTCGCTTCGAAGTGAACTGGATTGCAAAGACGAGCTTACCTTAGTAAAGTCAGATGTATTGAAGTTCGTTGAGCGAACAAAAGAATCGTTTGATCTCATTTTTGCAGATCCTCCGTATGCATTTCAGCATCATCAAAAGCTCGTCGATTTGATTTTCAGTCGGAAACTGCTCGCGCCTTCTGGCTGGCTCATTGTGGAACACGGAAGAGACATTTCTTTTGAAAACCGAACCCATTTCGAGTTTTGCCGTAAATACGGTAGTGTACACTTTAGTTTTTTTAATTTAGAAGGGCATGAGTAAGATCGGATTGTTTCCCGGATCGTTTGATCCTTTCACAAAGGGTCACGAGGTTGTTGTTCGAAAAAGTTTGGCACTCTTTGATGAAGTTGTAATCGGCATTGGCGTCAACAGCAGCAAGAAATACATGTTTGAATTGGATAAACGAATCGCGCACATTGAGTCGTTGTTCCAGAATGATCCGTCGGTTCGCGTTGAGAAATTTCAATCACTCACAGTAGACTTTTGCAAAGAACTTGGCTGTGAGATGATTATCCGCGGGCTCCGCGATTCCAAGGACTTCCAGTACGAGAAGTCTATTGCGCACATGAACTACGACATCAGTGGCGTGAATACCGTATTTTTTCTGACTGAACAGCGCTATTCGGCAATAAATTCCACCATTATTCGTGAAATTCACCAGAACGGCGGCCCCATTGATGCATTTGTAACCAACTCCGAAATCCTCGTTGGATAATTGTGGTACGATTCATGCAATCATACCGTTAAACCTGCAGAATATGAACCGTGCGTCTCTCCTTCTCTTCCTGTTGATGGTTTGTCCGTTTCCGGGCAGGTCTCAGCAAATGGCAAAAATCACTGGCTACGCCCCGAACTATGTGGGCAAAACCATAGAAATTCTCAAAATTCAGGATTACCTGAGTCATCGGGAGCAGCACCTGGGGATGGCTACTGTAAAAGAAGACAGTACCTTCGAAGCGTACTTTCCGTTAGATACAGTTCAGAAAGTGATCATTCGGGGAGGAAACAACCATGGTTACATGTATATTCAGCCCGGAGCACACTACAAAGTAGGTGTGCCCGATCGAAATCCGTACGACCCCTACCGACCCGATGGAAATGAAATCGAAGTTCTTTTTTATGGGCTCGACAGCACGGATATCAATTACAAGATTTTGGGTTTTCAGCGCTGGATCGACAACTTCATTGGAAATTATTACCACCTTCGATCCGCTGACGGGACCCAATACATGGAAGAACTGGATAAATTCAAGACAAACGTAGAAACGGCTTATAAGGATGATACTACAGACGTAAACTCGTTGTTTTTTCACATTTACGTGCGTTATACGATGGCTGGTCTTGACAATGTGAACAATTCAGGAGAACGCAATCGATACGAGAAGTACGATTTTTATATCAATCAGAATCGAATCCACTACCACAACGATGCCTACATGGCCTATATCGATGGTTTTTACGAAAACATCATCCCCCGCCTTCACAGTGATGCCAATAACCAATTGTATCAAGGCGTGTTGCGAAGCAGTCCATCCGTGGTACTCCATTCCTTACGAACAGAATATACGCTAAGTACAGTGCGCTTGCGCGAGTTGATTATGATCAAGGCACTTTCAGACATGTACCACAGTGGCGAATTTCCGCAAACAAATCTCTTGACCATTCTCGACAGCGTGGCCCGTTTCGGACTGTTCAAGGAAAACCGAACCGTTGCAAAAAATATGTTGTTCCGATTGACGGACCTCGTTCCGGGAATTCCTGCACCCGATTTTGTTTTGGCAGAAACAGGAAAGCAAACGCGCACAAAGCTCGCATTCAACGATAAGTACCTCTATTTGATCTTTCTGAACCCGGATAGCGATCGAAACATTCAGGAGTTACCTTTGCTGAACGATATTCATAAACGTTACGGAGAATACATTCAATTCGTTACCGTATACTCCAAGTCGGACTCCACAACCGCCGCAACACTCAATCAGCTGGATTCCCTCCCCTGGATGAGTTATCAATTACAGAATACGAATCCCATTTGGAAAAAATATCGGGTCAATAGTTTCCCGCACTACACGCTCATCGATGTAACCGGAAATATCGTCGCCAGCCCCGCCCTGGGACCCAGGCCCAACGGTCAATACGAAACCATTGATAAGGTGTTCTTCGAAATTCGCAAACACACCCTGATGAACCAGAATCGATCCGGTGAAACCGGCAGCCCCGATCACAGATAATCTGATTTTGATGTTTACCTTTTGATCATTCCGACATTATAAGGTAAAACGCACCATGAAACATCTTATCACTGCCGCATTGATTTTCATAATCGGTACGCACGTTTACGGACAAAGTATCGGCCAGCATGATACCGTTGACGTATATGTTCCGATGACTGAACACGCCGGACTCAAATCGATTCGAATCCCTGTTGATTTCAACAAATCTTCTCTTCTGGAAAAAATTCCACGCGATGTAAAATCGCAGACCATTCAGCAAATTGACCTCGTATACACCACCTACAAGGAGTCGGGGGATTTCAATCAGATTTCACTGAACAAGAGCAGGATTAACGCATTGCGATCTGCCTGGTCGGAAACGAACAACGATAGGATTCAATGGAGAATCATCGGGCAAAACCAAGCGAAAAAAAACAACGAAGCGAGGTCATTGTTTCATGGTTTTGTCGTCTATTATCGCCCGGAGCCAACCAAAGAAAGCATTGCTGCCGAAATTGACGCCATCGACGATTTTCTGGAGCGTTCTTCCGCAACTTTGGAATCGTACGCAGGCTCCGCAAAGACCTATGCCACTGATACGTCTGTTTCCGTTTCAGAAGTCGTACTCATTGAAGAAATGGAATCCGTGGATGAGAGTTGTTTCGACGTAATCAGCGGAAAACGATTGTGCACTGACAAGGAATTCCTGCAATTTATGGACTCTGTCAACCTCAGCAATCCTTTGGCTACCGGAGAATGGTCATGGACGTATCCCGGAAATCCCAAAGGATACGCCAAGCAAAAAGGAGTATATACGTACAATTATTGGGTGCGCAAAGATTCGGCCGGCTGCGAGACTTCCCTCGGCATGTTTACGTACTCCAACCTATTCGATGCAAAAGAATACGGTGTTGTACAGGCAACTTTTGAACGAAACCCTCACTGGAAAAAAACACTCGTTGTCATGGACGTTACCGGAAGTATGTCTCCCTACATTGCCCAAACAATGGCCTGGGTAAAAGCGACTCAATCCAACAGTCAGGTTGCGGCATTCACGTATTTCAACGACGGCGACAGCAAGGAACACCATTTAAAAAGGGTGGGTAGCGTTGGAGGAATTTACAGCACATTGAACAACTCATTTGATGAGGTCTACAGCACGTTGAAATCCACGATGAGAAAAGGCGGCGGCGGTGATTGTCCTGAGAACAACGTAGAAGCCACTCTTGCAGCCATTCAGAAATTTCCTGATCTGAAAGAAATCGTGATGGTTGCGGATAACCTGGCTACTCCCCGCGATTTATCGCTCATCAAAGATGTGGAGACTCCTGTCCATATCATTCTGTGCGGCGCGAACTACGGTGTCAATGTCCAATACATTCAACTCGCCGTTGATACAAAAGGATCTGTACACACCATTGAAGAAGATCTGAACGCACGAGACATTGAACCCGGTAAGCAATTCAAGCTTGGAAATCAATACTTTACGATGGTCAACGGAAAGATTGTGCGTGCGGCAAATCGGTACTGATGTTTTCATATTTCGTGGATGGATCGTTTCAACTTACTGCGGCAATCAATACGGTCAACGCGCACACAATGCGTTGAGGTAACTTCTGTCCGGGTAATTGTTTTTATGAGAAATTATACACTGCCCCTCACCGATCGATACCCAAAACCGAATACCATTCCCATCACTCCACCAGCGATGTGCGCGAACTGTGAGATTTGATCCTCTGAAAGTGCCGCGACAATTTCCTTTCCGATGTACAGGAGAACAATCAACAAAAAAGTAAAGGGAATTTCCTTTCCGCGGATCTCGACCATCGACGAGAGTACAATCAGCATGAATACAATTCCGCTTGCACCCAGCAAAGTGTGATCCCAGAGTAAGATGTGGACAATTGCCGTTACGAATCCGGTTGCGCTCACCATGAAAAACAATCGTTTCGTACCGTACCGTCGCTCCACAATGGGACCCAGCAGTAAAATGATGGAAATATTTCCCATGAGATGGGCCAGACTTCATGACCGAGCGTATATCCCACCAAACTCACATACCATTGCCAATCAGTCCAATGAAATGTTCCGGGAAGCACGAATATTGAAGGGGTATGGTTCCCCTGCTGAAACAAGAAATAACAACCGACTGCCACCAACGTGAACAGTAGTGTGAAAGGTGCATTGAACGTAATTCTCATGGCGATTTATCCTGTTTCACGAAGATAAGGACTCTTCGGGTTTTTCGTAATTTTGCATGCGAAATCTACGATATGCGATTCAATCTTTCAGAGATCAATTCACTCATTCGGGATCGGCGGACGATTTACCCGGAACAGTACAGCGAACGCGCCGTTCATCGTGAACAGGTCGAAGTTATTCTCAACAATGCCCAATGGGCACCAACACACGGTAACACACAGCCATGGCGCTTTAAGGTTTTCATGGAAGATGGACGTCAGAACCTGAGTGAGGTTCTGGGTAAAATTTACCTGGAAGTTGTTCCGGAAGACGCCCAG
>JAURNA010000167.1 GCA_030830385.1 Crocinitomicaceae bacterium
GAACATATAACGTATTTGTGCTCGATGATTTGGGATGTATTTACTCTTTTTTGGAGTCGATTGAGCCAGGCCAGGGAGAATTGGCAATCGATTTTCTGGTTCCCGCATACAACGATTTAATGGACACAGCTGTTTGCGTCAATTTTCAGTCTTTTGATGGATTCGACTCCCTGGAATGGGTCATTCCTGCGATCGCTGACGTAGCTTTTGAATCCGATTCACTTTTGGCCTTCTCAATCAATACAGAAGGTTGGTATGATGTGTCATTCATTGGATATTTGGATACGTGTCAATACAGCCAGACGAAAACGATTTATTTCGGGCAGAAGCCTGTATTTAGTGATTCCACGGAACAAATGGGTATTCAAGAAATGACTTTGTACCCCAACCCTACCAATGGTACATTCACACTGGACGTGACTTTCGGAGTAGCGCAGAATTACTCGGTACTCGTTTCTACCTCTTCAGGCCAACCAGTAACGGCAATGACCTTTTCGGGTACGTCTGATACAATTCAACAAGCATTTACTTTCCCTGTCGGAACAACACCAGGAGCTTATGTGGTTCATGTTGTAGCCGACTACGATGCAGATCATAGAACCATCATTTTAAACTAAAGCATGAGAAGGCTTCTAACGTACATAGCGCTTGTCTCATTGCCATTTGGCTCAGTCAATGCCCAAAATTTGGAGAAGATTGGTCAGGAGGATATGGTTACTGTAGGCGGAGGGATTAACTTTAATACCGTTGTCAATCAGTTGCTGGGAGGACAGCAATTTCGTGACCCTTTCGCCTGGACCTTATCAGGGAATGTGAATGTTAGCATCCTGGATGTCAGTCTGCCATTTACATTTAGTTTTTCAAATGCAGGAAGTAGCTACACGCAGCCCTTTAACATGACGGCCTTGCACCCTAGCTATAAAAAGTGGAAAGCACATTTGGGAATTACTTCCATGTCTTTTTCACCGTACACCTATCAAGGGTTGAACTTTGCGGGTGCGGGTGTTGAATACTCTCCTGATAAATGGAAATTCAAAGCGTTTGGTGGAAGGTTAAAAAAAGCGATTGAATACGATGCGTCGATAAACAATATGAACAGTGTTTCCTACCGGCGTTATGGGTTCGGTTTTTCCACAAAATATGAAGGGAAATTTTTGGGAAGTGAACTGATCTTATTTAAGTCATATGATGACGGAACATCCCTTTCTTTTGCGCCTCAGAATCCAGAGTTAACGGTGAGAGATAATGTCGTGGTTTCCCTCGGAGTTAATGCAAAACCCTTCCAGGGATTTACCATCAAAGGAGAAATTGCCTCTTCGCTTCTTACCAATGATGTTTTGGCGAAAGATCCAACCTTCGTTTCTCCTTTCTATAACGGGTTGGTTCGAGGCAATCAAACAACGGAATCCAACCAGGCATATAACGCCTCGATGGACTACAAAATCAAGTTCTTTGGTATTGGAATGAAGTACGAGCGTATTGATCCAGAATACACTACACTTGGTGCAGTGTACTTCAATAACGATCTAGAGAATATCACGGTGAACCCTTCTTTTACACTTTTCAAAAACAAAGCCAACTTGAATTTCTCAACGGGATATCAGCGCAATAACCTGGACAATACCAATGCAACCAATGCGAGAAGATGGATTGGTTCAATGAATCTCTCTGCACAGATTATCAAAGGATTAAGTCTGAGCGCGAATTATTCCAATCTTTCTTCTTTCACCAGAAGAAATCCGCAGGCTGATCCTTTCTACAATCAATTGGGAGATACACTCAATTACTACCAGGTTTCACAAAACATGTCTACTTCACTCAGCTATGCGTTCGGAGACTCGGTAAAACAATCCTTGAGCTTGACGGGGTCATATGCACAAAGTGAAAATATCACAGGAAGATTGGACGATGCGGGAGCTTTCGGACTTAACGTTACAAGCGATACAGCCTCCCTTCCCGTAGATGTTTACAACGGTATTTTTATGCATCGCATTACACTTTCTAAATCGGGAACCTCTATTGGTTGGTCGGTAAATGGAAATCACAGTATCGCAATGGGTTCTACCAACACGTTTGTGGGCCCGGGAGTCAATCTTTCACAACGCTTTAAAAAACCAAAGATGAATCTCTCTACAGGAGTTACTTATAACCGTCAATATACAGGAAATATATTGGCAAGTAATGTGCTTAATTACCGCATGGGATTAAATTATGCTCCTGAGTTTTGGGACAAAAAATACGGTTCTGTAAGTATGTCTCTCAACGGCACGATGACCAATCGTTTTGCTGTTCTTGGAACCAACAACACATCAAACATTACGATCATCGCGAATATTTCTTATCAATTTAAATGAAGCATCTCTTACTCCTTTTCAGCATTACATTTTCCTCTGCACTTCTTGCTCAAAAAGCGAAACCCGTTGGAATCAATTGTAAATACCGTCACATGCGCTTTACAGAGCAACCCAATTTATCCGCAAAATACTGGGCACTGACAATTACCGAACAAACCGCATGTCAGGGAGCCATTCCTTACAGCGTAAAACACTCCCCTCTGACAGGCATCGACGAGCGATCGGCGTTTTATATGCGACAAATTCCCAGTCAAGCAACGTTTTTCACACAAACCAGGGATTTGATCGGTAACCTTCAAAACAAACAAACTCCCTTTACGCATTTCGAGCTGGAAACGGGCGACATCCAATTGAACAATCAGATAACTAAAAATGCAAAACCAGGTGCGGAAATCGCGCAATATTACATGACTTTTGCCGTGCGGGCACCCATCAAACTAACCGCAACCCGAAAGGGAGACATAAATACCTTAGTGTTGGATACAAATGCCACACAGACGAAGGAGTACTTTTTGCGCTTCCCTATGGACGTTCAACTTGGGACCGCTCCGGATATAAAAGGAAACGGATACCCCACAGAAGCCGAATTGTTAGCCGCCTGGAGAAAGTACAGAAAGAAAACCGAGTTACAATGGCGCGATAAAATTATTTCAGAATTTCTTGCTCCCATTTTTAGGGAATATAAGCAAACGTATATCCAGTACGAGGAATGGAATTCCTGCAAAGTGTATTCCGACAAAAACAAAAAAGGGGGATACGACCACCTTGTGGAAGCCGCCGAGTTGTTCCGTGCAACTATTGAAGCCATCAATGAAGATTACAAAAGCGGTCACTTTAAAAAATTCTACCTGTCGGAATATCAGGATCAGTTCAACAAGTGCCTTGCCGTGTGGAAAGGCGTACTGGAATCATTTGAGTTCGATGTAACAAGCAACGACAATGCAATAGATGCTGATGCCCGGCAGAAAATCTTATTGAACTACATTCAAACGCTGATTTACACGAAACAATTTGAGGAGGCAGAACAACTCATGGCAAATTATTTGGCTCAAGACATCCGAAATGTGACGCATTCCGATTTAAGACGACTGCAAAGAATCAATGAACAATTTGCCCGGGAGTATAAAGCAAACGCAGAACGTTACGCCTGGAATTAACCCTAACTTTAAAGCACTAAATGAAATTTTTACTCGCTTTTACGTCGGTTTTTATTTTCAGCCTGTCTCATGCACAGTGGAACTGGCCCGTACAGGTAAATACCGTTACCACAGGCCCATACTATAATTACCTTTCGTACTACGCAGATCAAAACGATCACATGCAGGTCATGGTAACACTAACGGACCCAAACGCCACAAGTGTTCCTGCAAAATTACACGTACGTATCGAAGGACCGGGATATTGGCTGGAAACAAAACCCTTTAACAACATTCCTCCCCTCACACTTGAACCCTTTACACCCAATATCATTTCAGGGATTCAACTCGCTCCCTATTTCTACGAAGGGAATCTGAATAAATCAAGCGATCAGTTAGATGTCAATAACCTTCCCGAGGGACTGACAAATGTCTGCGTAGAGGTTATTGGAGTAGGAGGAACCCTCACCACCATTGGAGGAACCCAATGCGCTCCTTTTTGGCTGCAGCGCTTTCAACCACCTCAGCAGACCCTACCACTGTGCGAGTCTACAATTGATACCACGGAACTCTTTCATATTTTTCAGTGGACACCCCCGATCGGATATGTACCCACACTTACCTCGGAGTTAAGCTATACATTTTCACTGTATGAATGGGTTGATCCAAACAACTACACGATTTTTCAAACCGGACAAGGACTTGTCTATCAGCAGACAACAAATGTCCCCATGCTACAGGTCTCAGATTTTGATGTTCAGCTACAAAACGGTATGGATTATGTCTGGCGCGTTCAGGCTTCTATGAGCGACAACGGAATGCAGATCAACATGTTTGAAAACAATGGTCTTTCTGAAATTTGCACCTTTACCTTCGGTCAATCGCAATCACTCGAAGAAGCGTTAACGGATGGCCTTTACATTGACCTAAACGCAGAAGCCAGCACGTCGTTTAAAGGAAGAGCGTACTGGACCGTTCTTGACAATACACCAGGACAGGGGCTTTCCACCTATGACCGCTACTTAGTCGAATACCGAAAGAAACCCGATTCAGAGCATCCCAACCCAACGTGGTTTTATGATACCGTTCCTTCGTTCAATCATTTTATCTATCAATTAGGCCCGGGAAATACGTATGAAGTGCGTGTTTCAGGCATTGCGGGGACATTTGTGAGTGATCCCTCTAACACCGTAGAATTTACCACGCCCCCACCGATTGACTACTCTTGCGGAGACCCGCAAATGCCGTATCGTCCGCCAAGCTTTACACCCAATGAAAATGTACTGGCTGGTAACCAGGTGCAGATCGGGCAGTTTTTAATGACCCTTTCGGAGGTGACTCCAACGGGTGCGTTGGGACACTACAAAGGAAAGGGAACGGTCCCCATTCAGTTTTTGTCCGGCGCAAAAGCAAAGGTGCGTTTTGAGGACATTCTGATTGACAATGAATTCATAGTACGCGAAGGGCGTGTGGATGTAATTACAGAAGGACTTGAAAATTGGCTACACGAGCAGTACATGCAATTCGTTGATCCGATCTATGTGGACGGAACCGTTGATTCAGCATGGGTAGACACCACTGCCGGGGTTGCCTGGGCGGTCGTAGACGGCGTATCACAACAGTTTACCTTTGATCCGCCGGATTATCCCATTATCATCAACGATGAAAGCGGTTACCAATGGACCATCTGGCCCGACGGCACGGTGACTGTTGAAGGATATCTTGATCCATCGGAACAATGGGCTGTAACGGCTGATGAAGTAGCGATCTTCGCCCAGAACAGCAACGAAACCTTTGGCTTTGATCCCAAAGAGCACATGCAATGGCATGCCAATTACGAAGTAATACAACTCACAGGAGGTCAGGATTCGAGTTATTATTTCGTAGCCAATAAATCCATTGGAAAAGGACAAACGGATGTAGTAGACGCCACGCTGCCGAGTGGAGTTACTCCCACCTTTAAACTTGACGATCAGACAAATGTTACCGCTACCGCAAGTGGTAATGTCTATACCCTGCAACTTCCATCCATTCAACAGACAGGTGAACACCCAATATATGTCTACGACGGCAGTACCCGCATTGGAAAACTCAACCTCTATGTCTACGCTCCCAAAGAGCGCGATGTAGTTATTGTCCCGATTGCGAACGTTTCGGTTGACACGGCACAGTTACAGCAAACGCTCCGGCAAACGCTGGGCGAAGCAAATCTAACCTTTAACCTTTCGTTGGAAGCTCAATGGAACGACCCTGTATTTACGCCATCGAAGACCATTGCCTTACCGCAGGAGGTGGGGCTAATGAACAAGTACTCGCAGGACATGCGGGACTTGAGGGATGCGTATGTTGAGGCCCACCCCGATGCCCCCAAAAACAAGTACTATTTGTTTGTGGTGCCCGGCTTTGACGATGCGGCAACGGACGGATACATGGTCCGTGGAAAGAGCTTAGGCTTTGTTGTTGGGAACGACTACCTGACCTATGCGCACGAGTTGGGCCACGGAATAGGTGCTTTGGAGCATTCCTGGAAGAACAACGGACCGCCACAGGGCGGAACCACCAACCTGATGGATTATTCTTCACTACCTACCGGAGAAGCACCTAATAACCTTACCAAAGCGCAGTGGAAGGAATTGAGAGATGTTGACTTGGCTCCAAGTTTATGGGATGAGATTGAGGATGCCGAAATGTTGAACTCTACCTTCATTCTTGCCGAGGACATAGACCCAACAATACAGGATGCTGGGTATGGAGACGATGGTTTCGTTTATGTCCAAAAATCACTCGTTGCGAACAGTAATGGAGTTATTAAAATTAAATTAGATCAAGATCATTATTTGCGTATTCCCGACGCATCATTTTTTGATGAGCTTATATTCAGAAATGGAAAGTTTGTAGGTTTCATGTATAACTATCAGGGAGAAATGCACCAGAGCATTATTCACAAATCCAGAATTGCACAA
>JAURNA010000025.1 GCA_030830385.1 Crocinitomicaceae bacterium
GAAACAACGTAGTTCGCCTGAAGTTTGATCATCGTGGAGATCGTTATTCGATGCAACTGCGCGGATATTACCGAAATGATTCATTGATCCATCCGGGCGGAATCACAACAGATACGATCCTTCGCGATTTCGGACTGGAATTCACCCCCGTATTCAAATCTGCAGCATCGAGCCATCAGCAACGTGCCAATGTTGACCTGCGGAACTATCTGGCGCTGAAGTCGGGAGATCGATCCTTCGGAATGGCATCCCGGCATTTGTATTCCATTGCGCATCGCTTGTACCGGGAAAGTGACTCGCTGGCTTCTCTGTATCCTGCTGTTTTCATCGATTCCTCTCAAACTTCCGATCGGTTTAATTTCGCTTCCATTTACAATGGAGGAGGAGTGTACGTTGGATCAAATCGATTCAACGCCAACGCCTATATCGGTGCGACATATTGGGCAACGCGAAGTTCGGGTCCTGTGATGGACACTACTGAGATCGATCTTCGGTCAGAAATGAATTGGATCGGCAACAGCTTCGAACTGATGAACGAATTCTACTTCAACATTTCCGGTGCATACAACGGCATCTCAAACAACGCACGCATTTGTTACAACACACGCAAATTGCAGGCAGTGGCAAGACTGGAATTTTCAGCATTACCACCAACGCCCTTCCAACGGTATTATTTCGCGAACAACTACCAATACAACAAAACGGACGTTTCGCTCGAAAAGAACTTGATACTGTCGGCCAGTGCGAAGTACAAAGTGAATAATGTGCATTATGTAATCGGTGATATTGAGCAGCTTACGCTTTCAGGATTGTACCAGGTGAGTGACTCAACGTGGGAGGTCAACAACGCTACTTTGGGCGCACTGCAATTGAAATTGGGAGGACATTTCAATTGGAAAAAATGGAATTTCGATCCTCGACTTGTTTATACGCTGGGAGGTGACGGTTACCTGCCGGATGTTCAGGGCTTTTTGCGGATTTATGTTAAATCGCGTTTGTTCGAGGCCAAACGATTGGAATTACTGCTAGGGGTGGAAGGGTCTTACTTTTCAGCCTTTTCCAGGAAGGTATACGTACCAGTATTGGATGCATTTCGCTGGAGTACGAACCCGGATATTTCAGGCCCGATATCCAACGTTCATGCCTTCATCACCATGGGAATTGACGGTTTCCGGCTCTTCGCACGGTACGAAAACATCGGGTATTTCTGGAACGATCAATTGAATTTGGAGATGATGGGGTACCCGATAGCAAGTCAGCGAATTAGGGCGGGAATTACCTGGAACTTTGTGAACTAAAAAAGGGAAGGCAGTCAAGGATCGCCTCACTGCCTCCATACCTAACCTACCTTTTACAACTAAACCTGAGAACAATGTACAATTTTGCAGGCCTAACACCAAATGGCTGACCAATGAATGAACAAACCACCCCGATCATTGAACTTATGCGGCAAAAGA
The DNA here is from genome assembly GCA_030830385.1 of Crocinitomicaceae bacterium. Taxonomy (GTDB): domain Bacteria; phylum Bacteroidota; class Bacteroidia; order Flavobacteriales_D; family Crocinitomicaceae; genus UBA4466. The sequence continues at coordinate 1,458 of JAURNA010000025.1, forward strand.
ATGAATTTTTGTAAAAACTACCATAAGCCTCGATTCGCTTGTTTGATTATCTTTGCGCAAAAACAAACGAATGAATCTTCTTGAGAATAAAGTTGTTATTGTAACCGGAGCTTCCAGAGGGATCGGGAAATCAATCGCAGAAGCTTGTGTTCAGCAAGGAGCTAAGGTAGCATTCACCTATCTTTCCTCTGAAGAGAAAGCAAAAGCACTGGAAACCGAACTGACTGCAAACGGTGGGGTTGCAAAAGGATTTAAGTCCGATGCTTCGAAATTTGACGAAGCGCAGGCACTGGTAGATGCAGTGGTTGAAGCTTTCGGAACAGTTGACGTTTTGATCAACAACGCGGGAATTACACGCGATACGTTGCTAATGCGCATGACAGAAGAGCAATGGGACGAAGTGATCAATACCAACCTGAAGTCTGCTTTCAACCTTACAAAGGCCGTACAGCGCCCGATGTTGAAGGCACGTAAAGGTTCTATCGTAAACATGTCATCAGTAGTCGGGATAAGCGGAAACGCAGGTCAGGCAAATTACGCAGCATCCAAAGCAGGATTGATCGGATTTACAAAATCGGTAGCTCAGGAGCTCGGATCAAGAAACATTCGTTGCAATGCAATTGCTCCGGGTTTCATCGAAACGGAAATGACAGAGGCATTGGATCAAAAAGTAGTAGAAGAATGGAGAGCATCCATTCCATTGAAACGCGGAGGTACACCCGAAGATGTTGCCAACCTTACTGTATTCCTCGCATCTGATATGTCAGCCTACATTACGGGGCAAACCGTTCAGGTATGCGGAGGGATGTTGATGTAAAGACAAATTGGTTGGGTCGTTCTGAATCTGTACAGCTATGTTTAGAACGGCTCGCGGGTTAAATCGTCCAAAACAGGCATATTTAACTCGAATTGTTAATTTTGGTTTTCTCACGATTTACCATGGAAAGACGCCCAAGACGTAACCGCAAAAATGCTGCCGTTCGAGAGATGATTCAGGAGACTCAACTCGGCATTGAAAACCTGATTTACCCCCTTTTTGTCACGGACGGAAATGGGATTCAATCGGAGATTACTTCGCTTCCGAATAACTACCGTTGGTCGCTGGATACGCTGCTTCCTGAGTTGGACACGTGTGTGAAGCTGGGAATGGATAAAATCGTATTGTTTCCCGTTGTCGAGGAAAAAAAGAAAGATACGATCGGTTCATACAGTTACGCCGATGACAATTTTTATTTGTCGGCAATCCGTGCGATCAAAGAGCGTTTTCCCGATGTTCAGATCATGAGCGATGTTGCGCTGGACCCGTATTCGTCCGATGGTCATGACGGAGTTGTGGTTGATGGTGAAATTGACAACGATACCACACTGCCGATTTTGGCAAAAATGTCTGTTGCTCAGGCCCAGGCAGGCGTGGACATCATCGGACCCAGCGATATGATGGATGGTCGGGTGGGTGTGATACGAGATGCGCTGGATGCTGCAGGGTATGCCGGAACGAGCATCATGTCTTACACAGCAAAA
>JAURNA010000026.1 GCA_030830385.1 Crocinitomicaceae bacterium
CACCCGAAACAGTCGGTGAGAAAATGCTGTTGTTGATATCGTACATTCCCGAAACTTTCGCTCGGAAAGCCCTGTCAAAATCGAGGTCTACATTTTCATTCGAACCAACTGAATTGAACGAGTATTGGTAACGGATTCTACCGTCCAGCCTGAATCGGTCAAAGGTTTCCCGAAGTTTCAAATTAAAGTTAAAGCGGCTACCGCTCAGATAGTTCCCATAGCGATCTTTATCCAGCACGTAACGGTATTCAACAGAGGGTCGAATCCACTTTTTGATTTTGTACTCCAGTCCGAATTGAGGGAAAAACGTTTCCAGCCCGGCAGATCCGAAGCGCAGGTTCATAGCCGTACTCCAGCGCAATGGCTTGCTAATTTTACCTTTTACGCCCATCTCTGTCCATATACCGAACGCATGTTGAGCAAGTACCGACGGAATGGACATCGTCAGGAAACCAAGGATAACCATTGATTTGCGCATCATCATCATTGTTTGCGGATGTCAATGGTTCCCAGATCAATGGTGGAATTCTTTTCAGAGATTTCTACGGGAATTACGATTTCCTGCTGACCGCTTGGGCACGCGTTACAGTCTTCGTATACGAAGACCTGGTAGATACCGTTTTGCAAAAATGGGAATTCAAATGTACCATCATAAGACGTGCGAACATCATCGTCGTGAAATGTGTCTTCACTTCCGTAAATGAGGTATACACGCTCTTCAGGAGCATCGTATTCATTGATCAGATTATCAGCAACATCGTATACGTTGATGTGGATTTTCCCTTTGATGGATGAGGTTCCACCGGGGCCTTCAACTTTCTTACAAGACGAAAGAACAATGGCCACACAAAAAGAGAGAAGAAAAAAAGAACGAATCATATTCGAAATAGAAGTTTAGCATTCTGAAAAAGCCAGTTCAAAGCAGGGTCGGGAGCGCAATCTTGAACCCATTTAAACCATCTCTAATATACAATTTTAGAATTAGTTTCCTTAATATTGAGCGAACACTAAAAATGCCTAAAATGCGTGAAAGCATGGATTCACTTCGTCTTTATTTTCTCTTTGCCAAACGCTGTTTTGTATGTGTTGTATTCGCCGCAAACAACCTCCAATCACAGGTGATCATCAATGAATATTCGTGTTCCAATACAAGTGTTCTTACAGATGCTTTTGCGAATTATGAAGATTGGATTGAACTCCACAACCCAACAGGGTCAGCTGTTGATATATCCGGATACTACCTCTCTGACAAGTCAGGCAACATTTTAAAATGGCGGGTTCCATCGGGAGTATCCATACCTGCAGGAGGATATCAAATGGTGTTTTGCTCAAAGCGCGATACCTACACCGGTGGTGAACTTCATCCTGATTTTTCATTGACCCAAACCAAGAACGAATGGATCGTTCTTTCCAACAACTTCGGAAACGTGATTGATTCCATAAACATCGTTCACATGACCCAGTCAAACCATTCCGTTGGACGTTCGACGGATGCTGCGCCAGATTGGAAGTTATTTACCTCTCCCACACCGGGCGCGCAAAATGTAGGAGCACAGAATTTCTACACACCGAAACCAACTATGGATTTGGCCCCTGGGTTTTATGCCGGACCGCAAACCGTAACCCTGGAATGCGCAGATGCGGGAGCCACGATTTATTATACAATCGACGGGTCTACACCCAATGGATCATCGCCCGTTTACACCAGTCCGATCAACATTACACAAACGACAGTTGTTCGTGCATACGCTGCCGGAACCAACCTTCCCAGCTTTAACGAAACAAACACATACTTCATCGACGAGACACACACAGTACCTGTGCTTTCCGTGTGCTCGGATGAAATTTATGACCTCATTGCAAACGGAAATGGCTTCGGCAGTAACGTCGTTGGCGCAGCCGAACTTTTCGAAGACGACGGTTCTTTCATCGATGAGGGAGAAGGAGACTTTAACAAGCATGGCAACGATTCCTGGGCGTATGGTCAACGCGGTTTTGATTTGATTCTGCGCGATCAGTTTGGATACAACGGCGATTTCGAACACCCGATATTTCCCGAAAAAACACGGACGGACTTCCAGCGTTTGATTGTAAAAGCTGCTGCGAACGATAATTATCCGTTTGAGAATGGCGCACACATTCGAGACGCTTTTGTGCACACACTTTCTGATCGTGCGGATATGAAATTAAACGAACGTACATGGCGGCCATGTGTGGTCTACCTCAACGGGGAATACTGGGGGGTCTACGAATTGCGCGAAAAGGTTGATGACCACGATTTCACCGAATATTATTTCAATCAGGGAGAGTACAACCTATACTTTTTAAAAACCTGGGGCATTACGTGGCAAGAATATGGTGGTGCTGCGGCACAAACGGAGTGGGACAACCTGGTGAGTTTTATACAAGGAAATGACTGCGCAGACCCGGCGAGTTGGGAGCATGTCGATACACTATTGAACTGGAAGTCACTTTGCGATTACTTCGTGCTAAACAGCTACATTGTTTCCCAGGATTGGCTCAATTGGAATACGGCTTGGTGGAGAGGAACAGATCCGGAAGAAGACAAGAAAAAGTGGCGCTACGTGCTCTGGGATATGGATGCCTCCTTTGGTCATTATATCAATTATACACAAATTCCCGACCCAACTGCAAATGCAGATCCCTGCAATGTTGAAAACCTCCCAGATCCCGGGGGCCAGGGACATACCCGTATTTTGCAGAAACTAATGGAAGACACCGCGATTGTAAAGCAATATTACATCTCGCGCTACATCGATCTGGTAAATACCTATTTCTCGTGTGATTATATGAATGGTCTACTTGATAGCATGATCGCGGAAATACAACCGGAAATGCAGGACCAGGTAACGCGGTGGGGAGGAACCTATTCCGGATGGCAAACAGCGGTGCAAACCCTGCGCGATTTTATCGATTTGAGATGCACAGCGTTGCAACAGGGAATGATAGGGTGCTATGACCTCACCGGCCCATACGATGTAACATTCGATGTGAGTCCGGCAGGAGCAGGAGAGATCAAAGTGAATTCCATTTGGCGGAACACCTTCCCCTGGAACACAAGCTATTTCGGTGGAATCCAAACCAATACGATAGCAAGGCCCAGCGCCGGATATGTGTTCGATCATTGGGAGTATTCTACCGGTCCGATGATGTCCGGAGACGTGGAAGATACCAATGCAGTAATGATCAATCAGCCTGATACGATCGTGGCGGTATTTGTGCCCACTTTAACGGGCCCCGATGACCCACCATTGCCAGAACCTGTCGGTTCAGAAGATGGATTGCACGTACCAACAGGTTTTAGCCCGAATGGTGATGGTAACAATGACATCTTCCATGTCATTGTTGGAAAGGATGTTGAATGGTTTGCGTTCTTCATCTTCGACCGTTGGGGGAACCAGATACTTCATTCGTCCAGTTCGGAGCTTGAATGGGACGGAACCTACAACGGCCTCCCCGTCAACCCCGGGCCATATCCGTACCAGTACGAAGTTCTGTACACCGACGGAGTGCGTGAATGGCATTCGGGTAATATCACCGTAATTCGCTAACCATGAAAAAGGGATTGATCATCGTATTTTCGTGCATGCACCTAGCGACCTCGGCGCAGGATTTGCACTTTTCGCAATCGTATCGAACGCCTTTGTTCATCAACCCTGCGTCTGCGGGTGTAATGGACGGCTGGGAACGAGTGATTGTAAACCATCGCAACCAATGGCTGGGAGGTGGAACACAATTCATGACAACCTCTGTTGCCGTTGATGCCAACTTCTTTAAACCGGAATCCACTACGGGAGCACACCTGGGTGGAGGCATCATGTTTTACAACGACATAGGAGGAGACTCAAAGTTCAAAAACCAAACCG